>JACCXA010000091.1 GCA_013697365.1 Chthoniobacterales bacterium | reverse complement strand
CGTCGCGGCAGACTGCCGCGACCAACGCGCTGACAGCCCGTTCTCCCCCGGCGATACGCTGCCCACGCGTCGGGTCTTTGACGCTAAGCCGGCAGGGCCGAGAGCTGGACCGTTCGCCTCAATCCTGATTTCCCGTCGCGCCAGGAAGCCTGCCTTTGATCCACTTAATCTGGCCGTTGTGATTCGATTCGTGCTCACAAACGCGGAACCATTTGCAGTAATTGTTTGTCGGACCCCAAACCCAGTCGGAGTCCACCTGCATAAGCCAGGCATCGTCGCGCTTCCTTAACTCTGCCAGAGTCCGCTCGCGGCCCTCGTGCAAGACCTCGAGGTAGTAGCCGAGACTGTTTCCTTTAATGGTCTGGCGGGCTTCCCGGCCCAAAGCGCTCGCCGGGCCCCAGCGCTTCCCAGTCTCGTCGTCCCAATCGTTCCACTTCCTGCCCTCAAAAGTGTGAATCTGATAAAGCCGCTCGAGCGCGCCCAAATGAAGCAGGAGGGCGCCAATCGTATTCGCCCTGGCATCGTGCAGATAATCTAGCTGCGCTGTCTTAAGGCCTTTGACGGACGATAGAACAACGTCGCGCATCCAGTTCAACATCGAGACGAGCGTGCCGATCTGAGGAGAGAATCCTTCGCGCGGTCCCAGGATATTCAAGCCTTCTCCGGAAGTCGCTCCAGCAGCATCGAGCGCGGGCGGAAAGATGCCGGCGAGTCCGCAGCCCAGCACGGCTGAGGTCTTCAGAAAAGCCCGGCGATCAATTTGTGTTTTTATGGCCGCTGCGTCCTCCGCGTTGAATCAATCAAGCAGCTCGCCTGGCTGGAGTAACCTGGGGGGGCGGTTTACTGCGGTGCTGGCCGCGCGTGCCGCTAGCGTGTTTTGATGCCTTCCGGAACATTGACGCGGAACGTCTGCTTCGATTTCGTTTTGCCGACAGTGAGCTCGGCGGTGTAATCGCCACTCGGCGGGAGGCGCTTCGCATCCACACCTCCGTATTGGGTGAGCACGTCTTTCGTCGGGAGTAAATCCCAGCTCAGGCGCGTCAATCCCTGAGCCGCGGCCGGCGCTTTCAAGTTCGCCACCGGTGTTCCAGCCGAGTTTGTGATCGCGATCTTGATTTCATCGCCGGTGAAGTCTTTCACCCACACATTGAAGATCGCGCCCTCGGGCGGGTTCTTCCCACGGAATTCCGCTTTGCCGGCCCATTCATTCCAGCCGCCGAGGAGATAGCCGCCGTTGACGGGCCCGACGGAGAACAGGTGCGCGGGTTGCGCCGCGATCTCGGGCGTGAGCTCACGCAAGGGGCGGGTGTCATCGAGAATGCCGAGGCTGCGGCCATGCGTCGCGATGACGAGATCGGCCGTGCGCGGATGAACTACGAGATCATCCACTCGAACCGCCGGGACATCGCCAAGCCGCATCCATTTCGCGCCCGCATCGATGGAAGCGAACAATCCAAAATGCGTGCCAGCGTAGAGCAACCGCGGATTGACCGGATCTTCGCGAATCACTTCAACGGGCGCGTACGCCGGCAAGCCCTCGCCTACTACGCTTTGCCAGCTCGCGCCGCCGTCGGTAGTGCGCACGATCATCGGGCTGTCGTTGCCGCTCCGGTACGCGTTCAGCGCGACGTAGGCGACCTTCGGATCATGGGCGCTGGCTTCGATGCGCACGATCCATTGGCCGCGCACGGTTTCCGGCAGGTTCTGCGTCAGTTCAGTCCACTTCGCGCCGTCGTTGTCCGTAATCCAGAGACGCCCGTCATCCGTCCCGGCCCAGAGAAGTCCAGCGCGAAGGGGCGATTCGGCGAGTGAATACACGACCCCGAAATTTTCCGCCCCGCTTCCCGTAGCACCCGTGCGTTCGGGATCGTTGCGCGTAAGATCGGGACTCATGAGCGCGAACTTTTCGAACCGCTCCGTGAGACGGAAGACGCGGTTGCCGCCGAGGTAGACGGTGCCGGGTTTGTGTTTGCTCGGAATGAGCGGCGAATTCCAATGAAAGCGATATGATTGCTGGCCTTCAGCCGGTTCGGGCCGAAGCTCGCGCATCTCGCCGGTGCGCGTGTTGAGGCGATGCACATAGCCCTGCTGACTTTCGGCGTAGAACGTGTCGCGATCCGCCGGATCGAAGACGACATAGAAACCGTCACCGCCGCCGAGGTTGGTCCAATCACCGTTCATGACCCCGTCCTTGCTGTTGACCCCGGAAGGCCCGACCCAGTTGGTGTTATCCTGGAGCCCGCCCGCGATACGGTAGTACGGCTGGGTGTCATCCACCGATATGCGGTAGAATTGGCCGGCTGGGATGCGAGTGAGATGCTCCCAGCCTTTCGCGCCGGAATAACTCTGATAGACGCCGCCGTCAGTGCCGAGGATCACGCGCTGACAAACCTGCGGTTTCGGCGGCTTGTTTTTATCCTCGGGTTTAGGCGGCTTCGGCGGCAGCACGGTGTTCGGCTGAATGGCGAGCGCGTGGCAATCCGGATGGACCTTTTCGGAATGGTCCTCGCGGAAGGTGCGGCCGCCATCATCGGAGACGAGAATGGCGAAGCCGAGGACATAGACGCGTTGATCGTTTGACGGATCGATCTTGATCTCGCTGAAGTAAAACGGACGGGGATTGATGTCGCTCATGCGCGTCCATTTTTCACCACCGTCTTCCGAGCGGAAGACGCCGCCTGCGCGGCTGTGGATATCGCGAATGTCGCTCGCGCCGCCTTCATCACTCTGCACAACGGCCATGACGACCTTCGGATTACTCGCTGAAGCACTTAGTCCGATCCGGCCGGTCTGGCCCGGCAGTCCGCCGCCAAGTTTCTTCCAATTCGCGCCGCCGTTCGTGCTTTTGAAAATTCCGCCGACGTCCTCGCCGTTGGAAGCAGCGACGCCGTAACTGAAATTCCATGGGGTGCGTTGCCGCGCGTAAAGCGTCGCATAGAGGATTTCGGGATTCGCCGGATCCATCACGACATCCGGGCAACCGGTTCGCGCGGCGTTCGGTCCCGCTGCCTGCAAGACGGGCTTCCAGGATTTGCCGCCGTCGGTGGTTTTGAAGAGGCCGCGTTCTCCACCGTCGACCCAGAGATGCCCGGAAGCTGCAACGTAAGCGACGTTCGGATCTTTAGGGTGAACTGCGATACGACCAATCGCGCGGCTATCTTTCAGACCGACGTTTTGCCACGTGCTGCCGCCATCGATGGAGCGATAGATGCCGTTGCCCCAGCCGGCGGAATTGCGGTCGCTCGGCTCGCCCGTGCCAACCCAAAGCACGTCGGAATCGGAAGGTGCGATTGTGACGGCCCCGATCGAGAGACTGGATTCCTTGTCGAAGATCGGCTCGAAAGAGATGCCATTATCGGCAGTCTTGAATATGCCACCCGTGGCAAGTCCGACGTAGAAGAGCGCGGGGTTACGCGGATCCAGCGCGATTTCTGAAACGCGTCCGCCCATAACGGCAGGACCGACTGGACGCGCTTTCAGGTTTTTGAAAAGGACTTCAGTGAGCGGCGGAGCGGGAGCCGGTTGGTTACGCACCTCCGACTGGATTTGCGGTGCCGGCGACTCGGGCGTGGGAGGGGCGACGGGAGGAGACACCGATTGCCCGCAGAGTGACCAGGCGCCGAGAAGAGAAACAAGCGCGGTTACGGAAGCGGCACGGTAGCGAGTCGGCGAAATCATAATCGTATTTAACACTGCGTCTTCTTCATGTCGCGCGCGATGTGCGCACGGGGTGGAATGCGAAAGGGCCTATCCGGTCGTGCCCGTGTCCTGAGTCATTGGAAAGTAACACTCGCCGTTGGAAGGGACATGCTTCCGCATGCCCCGGAAGTGCGTCCCTGCGATTCGCTACTTGCCCTGTCGACTGGATCAGAACCAGGTGACTCACTGCACAAGTGTAGTGAAAAGCGAAGGAAGGGGAACGGCGTTTACCTGCTGACGCGCGGTATGGTTTGGTGGAGCGCACGCGCCTCGCGTGCTGGTTTTCGGCGCCCTCGCCGAAACGAACTTCCCGGCGAAGGAAGGCAGCAGTGCCCTTGATTGAGGTTCATGAAGAGCTTTGCGTGGTGAGCGCTGCATGGTCCTGGACCGCTCTACATACCTGAAGAGGATTTGTGTAGTGAACACAATGAGGTTCGCCCTCGATTACGAGCAGGTCGCCGTGTGCAAGGAGACGCGTCATGCTGAAAGCGGCGGATTGCGGCACCGTGGGATCGTTCCCTCCTCGGATTACCAAGGTGCGCGCGGTGATCTGTGGTAACTGATGCTCAATGTGGTCGCGGAACATCTCTCTCGTGGTGCCGATGGTTCGACGAATACGCGCTCTCCAAAAATCGAAGATCCAGTTCATCCACAATCGGATGGGCTCCTGGAGCGCGTCCCGCAGCAGCCTCATCACCTGAGTGAGGAGAGCGAAGGCCTCCGGGTCGAGTGTCGGCCCAATCAGAGTCAGCGTGGCGACTCGCTCCGGCACTTTGACCGCGAGATGGGCAGCGATTTCGCAGCCGAGTGAATTGGCGACGAGGTGACACTGATGAAGACCCGTCGCTGACATCCAGGCAATGACTCGGTTCGCGAGTTGGGGAACGGTCAGCACCTCGGAAGGACTCTCGCTGCGACCGAAACCCGGAAGGTCGAGCGCGTGGACCTCGTGCTCGACGGAGATGTGTTCCGCCAGCGGGATCATGTAAAGGCTGGAGATAACCAGCCCGTGGATCAGGACAAAGGGCACGCGATGGTGAGTAGCAGTTCCGCCCCTGGGGCTGTGAAGCACTAGTCCATTCACGGACGTCCACTGGCTCTCCAGACGAGAGGCCGCAGGGACACCAAGATCGCGGAACAATTCAGGAAGCATCAAAAGAAGAGAAACGACAGGCAGCACTTCGACAAAGCCATGAGGTGAGCTTGCGCGTAGGTCTGCTGAAGATGCTTACGCTCCCCGGCGTGACCAGACTCACCGGGGTCACCTGGTAACGCAATCCTCCGAGACGCGGGCCGCACGCGCGGGACAAAGTAAGAGCCAGTAGTTGTATTGGTTAGGCCGGAATAATGAGTGCGATTCGCCCAGGGTGAGCGATAGTCGGCCCCCATGCCATTTCGGTCTCTCGGTCTCAACGACAGGATTATCAAAGCTATCGATGAAGCGGGGTATACCGAGCCGACGCCGATCCAGACCGCTGCGATTCCGCAGGTCCTTGCGGGCCGCGACGTGATCGGCATCGCGCAGACCGGCACTGGAAAGACCGCAGCCTTTGTTCTTCCTATTTTGACGAAGCTGGCCGGCACCGCGGGTGACGGTCAACGCCGCGGCATGCAGGCGCTCGTGGTCGCTCCGACGCGCGAACTGGTGGTGCAGATCGAGGAGAATGTGCGCGCCTACGCGAAACATCTGCCATTGCGGATGGCAACTGTGTTCGGGGGCGTGAGCGAACGTCCGCAGATCGAAGCGCTTCGTTCCGGGGTCGAGCTCGTTGTCGCCACACCAGGGCGGCTGATCGATCTCATGGGCCAGCGTCACGTCAACTTTTCGGCCATCGAGTTCCTTGTTCTCGATGAAGCTGATCGAATGCTCGACATGGGATTTCTGCCGCCGATCCGGCAGATCGTGAAAGCACTCCCGCCAAAGCGCCAGACGCTGATGTTCTCGGCCACGCTCTCGCGCGAGATCGAGGCGCTGACGCATGAATTTCAGCGCTCGCCCAAAGTGATCGAGATCGGTCGCCGGGCCAATCCAGCCGAGACCGTGACGCAGTTTGTTTATGAAGT
>JACCXA010000081.1 GCA_013697365.1 Chthoniobacterales bacterium | reverse complement strand
AGCTGCCGCGAAATCGAACGTCGGACTGACGCCCCCCGTAGCATCCGCGGTGAATGGAAGGATGTGTTGTCGCGGGCCTGGCGCGCCGTGGACAGGACCGATACTCCGGTGTCGAAAAGCGAGCCCGGACCGAGCAGCGCTCTACTTCCACGCCGGAAACTGGTGGTGATCGACGACACGGAGATGCTCCTGATCTTGGTAAAAGAGGTTCTGGGCGCAGCCGATCCGTCATTCGAGATCACGACCGCGAAGTCCGGAAAGGAAGGCGTCGAACGCATTTCTGCACTGATCCCGGACCTGGTGCTGCTCGATTACAGCCTGCCTGACATAACTGGAAGCGAAGTGTGTCGCCGCCTTTTAGCCGACCAGCGGACAGCGGACATTCCTCTCATCATGATGTCGGGGCATGTCGTGGAGATGATGGCGGCCGCCGGAGAACACCCAAACATCGTCGCCACTATCGCGAAGCCCTTTCTCTCCACCTCTCTGGTCGCATTGGTGAATCAAACGCTGGTGGATGTTGCAAACCCTGCCCCGGAAACTCCCAAGCGACGGAAAGCGGCGCGCGTTAAAGCCGGAAAACCGCACCCGACTCGCACGGATCATGGGGAATCGCGCAATGGCAACCCGATGGCGGTAGCGACGCTTTCGCGTAAGCCCTCCTCTTCTTCGGCGAAAGAACCGGTCACACCACCAGCCTCAGGGCCCTCGGAAAGCGAGGCACCGGGGACGGGCACACAAGGCGATTCACCTCCCGCTCAGAATTCGGAAGTGCTGCCATCATCCCCTGCCCGTCCGAAATCTGCCTCTCCCGAACCCGCCGCTCCTCTCCCAGGGGCGTCTTCGGAGATGCGGACGGAGACGATCTCACCCGGCCCAGCGATCGGAACAGCACCTTCGCACATGCGCGAATTCCAGGAGACGCCGCTACGAATTTGCAGCTCCGCCATAAGAGCCGCCGGAGTCGCGCCGTCTGCCATTCAAGCGGCGAGATACAACGCTGTTGTCGTCCATCTTCCTTTGGATGTCGTCTCTCTTCAGTTTTCCCCCGCGCTCCGCATGACGGCTATCCGTGCGCGCCCTTCGTCTCATCTCGTTTCGCTGCACATTTTGCCCCAGGCACTTCCCGGTTCGGTTATTACGGAGGCAGGATTTGAGATTGTCCGAGTCGATCTGGACTTGCGCGGTCAGATCGACTTGATACGCCTGGCCCCGGCCCGTCAGGCCCTCCCTGCCTATAGGACCGAGCAGGACATCGCGGTGCAAAATCTTACGGTTCTTCCGACGCCCAACGGTCACAAAGTCGAGCTGACGCCCCTGCAGACCGCCCCGATGCAGATGCAACTGCTTGCTCTCTTCGAGCTTTGCGGAGTTCAACTGTCGCAGGAGTTCGGGGTCGGCCAGCTCGTTTTGAAATCGCGCGGCGGTGTGATGCGCGTCAGTCTGCAGCCGGATGCCATGCAGTCGGGCGCCACCTTTGAAACGGCTCAAATCCTTCTCGATCGATCCGCGCGAATCGCGGAAATCCTGTTGGACACGCTCGTCTGATTTAGGAACCGGACTGCTGGGAGTGCGGGTGTTTGCGCAGAAATTTCTCCAACTCTTCAACCCCAAAATCGGGCAGAACATCTCCGTCCCAGTCGATCGTCGGCGTCTTTGTCTGACCCGAAAGGGCCTCGAGCTTCTTCATACCGGCATCGCTTCCACGCACATCCACTTTCTCATATGCGATGTTGTTTCCATCCAGGTAATCCATCGCTGCCTTGCAGTAAGGGCAGCCTGTTTTGACATAAAGAGTCGGCTTCATGCTGAGAAATCGCGCATGAAGCGAACGTTGGCTGCGCGGCGCGTTGTTGTAGGGAAAAGCTGCCGCCTTCCCCACTTTGAAATCGGGAAGCTATCAGCTCCCCAACAGCCCTAGCGCACGGAACGTCTCGTCCACATGTCGCAGGTGAACGTCCAGCGAGCAGAGCGATTCGATCTCATCAGCGGGGAGCCGCTTCGTAATTTCCTCTTCCTCCCGGGCGTTTTCCAGGAATGAGCGCTCCCCTTTCCATGTGCGCATGGCAGCTCGTTGCACCGCCTCGTAGGCGCTTTTGCGCTCAGCTCCGGCTCGCGTCAAGGCGAGCAAAATCGATTGGCTGAAGTAGAGGCCTTTCGTCCGGTCGAGATTCCGTTGCATCTGCCCGGGATAAACCTGCAGTCCGTCGACCAGCTCGCGCAATTTCACCAGCATATAGTTCAGCAGGATGCAGGAGTCCGGCAGGATGATGCGCTCCGCACTGGAATGGCTGATGTCGCGTTCGTGCCAGAGCGCGACGTTTTCCAGCGCCGTCACGGCATAACCTCGAATTACGCGCGCGAGCCCACTCAACCTTTCGCCGGTAATTGGATTCCGCTTGTGCGGCATCGCCGAACTGCCTTTCTGTCCCTCTCCGAAGAACTCCTCCACCTCGAGCACCTCGGTGCGTTGCAGATGGCGAAACTCTGTTGCCCAGCGATCGATGCTCGAAGCGATGATCGCCAGCGTGGTGCAGAACTCCGCGTGCCGGTCGCGTTGGATGACCTGCGTGGACAGGGTCGCCGCCTTAAGGCCAAGCTTCTCGCAAACCGCGCGCTCGATCTCCGGGTCCAGATGCGCGTGCGTGCCGACAGCTCCACTGAGCTTGCCCACTCGGATTCGTTCCGTGGTTTGCGCCTGCCGTTCTTCGGCTCGTCCGAACTCGTCAATCATCAGCGCCAACTTCAGGCCAAAGGTGATCGGCTCGGCATGGATGCCGTGACTTCGCCCGATCATCGGAGTCATCTTGAAGCGGCGCGCCTTCTCGGCGACGACCTCCCGCAATGCCTTTAAATCCTGGGCAAGAAGCCCGGACGCCTCGGTTAATTGCACCGCGAGCGTCGTATCGAGCACATCGGAAGAAGTAAGCCCCTGGTGCATCCAACGGGCCGCGGGCCCCACCGACTCAGCCACGTTCTCGAGAAACGCGATCACGTCGTGATTTGTGCGTCGCTCGATCTCTGCGATCTCCGGGATGGAGAACCGCGCGCGTTTTCGGATTTCTTCTGCGTCGGCTCGCGGAATCTGGCCGAGTTCTGCCATGGCCTCGCAGGCCAGCGTTTCGATTTCCAGCCAGATCTGGAACTTGCGTGACTCCGACCAGAGTTCACGCATCTCCGGCCGGGAATAGCGGTCAATCACCGGGCGAAGATAAAAAGCGCGCTTTCAAGCGAAAGCGTTTTGTACAAAAGAAAGCGTCGCGCCAGCTGGGAAGCCGGGGCGACGCTTGGTCTGAAAATTAGAAGCGAACGACTAGCAAACCCGCGCGCGGGTAAAGCGCCCGTTGCTCTCGACCCGCACCCGGCCGCTACCAAGCAGATCCGCCACGGCGGCGACGGTTTCTCTGGTGTTCTTGGTGCAGGAACTAACGGCAAGAATGAGATCGCCGAGCGAGAGAGTCTGCGGGGCCTTGAGGATTTGCTGATTCTTTTTCATGGGTGTGCCGTTTTAGAAAGCAGACGAGGTGCCAACGTTCGATCTTAGTCCCCGCGGATGGCATTGGGATTTCTACCTGCTTTGGGGCCCGAGAATTACCCAGCGATGCACTGACACTTATGTCAGGAACTCGACAGTCGCGTCAGGCGGACCGCCGCGCGCTGAGCCGCATTACTATGAAGTAAAGCACGGTGAAAACGACGATGATCAGAATGATCCAGAGCGATTGTGATTTGATGAAGGAAACCATCGCCTCCGGATTTGAAATCAGATCCGGACGGACCTGATGCGCTTTGCGGCCGAGGTAGGCCAGGATGTAACACCAGATCGCAGAACCGGTGATGGTCACCGCGCTGAAGATCGTGAAATTCATCCGCACGATGCCGGCCGGGATCGAAATCAAATGGCGGATGACCGGCAAGAGGCGGGCAAAAAACACTCCGCCCGCTTCGTAGCGGGCCAGCCAGGCCTCGGCACGTTCCAATTTCCCCGGACCCATCAGGAAGTATTTGCCGTAGCGCATGATCAACGGTCGGCCGAGCGCGCGCGCGACCCAGTAGGTGATTGCCGATCCGAGATAGGAGCCAACTGTTCCCGCGAGCACCACACCGGTAAAATTCAGGTGACCTTGCGCCGCCAGGAAAGCGGCGGGCGGGATTACAACTTCGCTCGGCACGGGAAAGATGGAGCTCTCCATCGCCATCAAGAGGATGATACCGAGGTATCCCCAATCCTGAACCCATTGGAACCAAGTTTCGATCAAGTGATGCAATAATTCGTGCATGACGGGCGCTCCGTTTTGGGATTGGGAAGTTTTCGCTTTCGGAATTAGCCTGCTCGGCAACCCGCGGCGACGCGCGGTAGTTCAATCGGAAATCGACTCTCTGCAATCATAATTCCATGTCGATTTACCGCCGCGTCCTCCGCTACTACCAGCCCTTCCTGGGCCAAACGGTCCTCGGACTCGCGCTGACGCTTTGCGGGGTGGGGCTAAATCTGCTGAAGCCCTGGCCCTTCAAAATCATTGTCGATTACTTGATTCCGCAGAAGGCAATCCCGAGCGGCTGGCTGTCATCAATTCTCACTCTCGATCCGCAGGCTCTCCTCATCCTGCTCTGCCTTGCGTTGGTATTGATTCAGGTGCTCTGGGGCCTGCTCAACATGGCGAGCAACATTCTCTTCGTGCGTATCGGTCTCCAGGCGCTGCTAAAGCTGCGCACTGAGCTTTATGCCTACCTGCAATCGCTCTCCCTCAAGTTCCATGACGCGCAACGCTCGAGCGATTCCAGCTTTCGCGTCGCCTATGATTCGCAAGCGATCCAGACAATCTTCAATCAAGGTTTCACCAATATCTTCGGTTCGGTCGTAACGCTGATCGGAACCTTCGTGGTCATGGTCGGGATCGATTGGAAATTGACTTTGCTTTCGCTAGCCATCGTCCCGGTGATTGTTGGCGCGATCTATTTCTTCGCGCAACGCATCCGCAGTCAATCGACCGTGATCCACGAACGCGACAGCGCCCTGCTCGCGCAGACGCAGGAAGGCCTCACTTCGGTGCGCATGGTCCACGCCTTTGGGCGCGAAGAATGGGAGGTTCGCCAGTTTCAAGACCAGGCCCAGCTTAGCCTGCAGGCTAATTTGCGACTTACTCTCACGAACGTAAACAGCACTCTTGTCATCAGCACACTCATGGTGCTTGGGACGGCTGCGATGTATTACGTGGGAACCCGGCATGTTCTCGCAGGGACGTTGACGCTGGGTTCGCTGCTCGTTTTTAGCGCCTATTTGCTGATGCTTTATCAGCCACTTGAGTCACTCACCTACACCACCTGGGCCATGGAAGGAGCAGCGGCGGGAGCGCAGCGCTGTTTCGAAGTGCTCGATCGGGCGGTTGATGTGGCCGATGCGCCAAACGCTGCCGCTCTGACTGGGACAGCGGGAGGGATCGTGTTTGAAGCGGTGGATTTCCACTATGCACCGGGTCAGCCGATCCTTGAGCAAGTCGACCTTGAGATTGAGCCGAATCAGATCATTGGAATCGTCGGCGGTACGGGTGCGGGAAAGAGCACACTGCTCAGTCTCGTCCCGCGCTTTTACGATCCGAGCGGCGGGCGTGTTACGCTGGACGGTCGCGATTTGCGCGAGGTCACAAAGAAATCGCTGCGCGCGCAGATTGGCCTTGTGCTGCAAGAGACGCTTTTATTCTCCACGACGGTGCGGGAGAACATCGCTTACGGCCGGCCCGTAGCCACGGACGAGGAAATCCGGGAAGCTGCGCGGCGTGCCCAAGCCGATGACTTCATTTCTCGGTTACCGCAGGGCTATGACAGCCTGGTGGGAGAGCGCGGCGGACACCTAAGCGTGGGCCAACGCCAGCGGATCGGCATCGCGCGCGCTTTTTTGAAAGACGCACCCATCCTCCTGCTCGACGAACCGACGTCCGCCCTCGATCCAACCACGGAAGCTGCCATCATGGAAACAATCAGAGAACTGATGCGTGGACGCACGACGTTGATTGTGACCCATCGGCTGGCAACCATTCACGGCGTCGACCGAATTGTGGTGCTCGAGCACGGCCGGCTGGTTGAACAGGGCACCGGCTCGGAGTTAATTTCGCGTGGCGGTCGATACGCGGCGCTCTATGCCTCCGGCCATTATCCGCGGTGACTGGCTATCGAGAATCATCCCGCCTTCATTCTCAAAAACGTGCCCGTCTCCCCTCCCCTGGTTTTCCGATGAAAGGGAGGCGCATCATCCTGATGGGCTTCATGGGAACGTGCCCCATTGCCGGCGTCATTTGGCAGCACGTCCATTACATCGTCGGCCTGCAACGTCTCGGGCACGACGTGTACTACGTAGAAGATTCCGCGCGTCTTCCCTATGATCCAGTGGCAGGCGAAGTGAATCTTGGATTTGGATATACCGCCAAGCTGCTCGGTAAACTCGCGGAGGAATTCAATTTCAAAGACCGCTGGGCCTTCCGTGCCCGTTATCTGCCGGACGATCCGGGCGCGGGAATGTCGCGGTCAAGACTTCAACAGCTTTACCGAGACGCCGACGCAATTCTGAACCTGTGTGGCGCGCAGGAGTTGCATGATGACCTGCTCGTGAGCAACCACCTGATTTACATCGAGAGCGATCCGGGGCTCGAACAGATCAGAGCCGATCAAGGCGATCGCCTTACGCTTGAGCATCTGCGTGCCCACCGCGTTCTGTTTAGCTTCGGGGAAAACGTGGGCACGCGAAATTGTCCAGTGCCGTCGCGACGCTTGAAGTGGCTGCCAACACGGCAGCCTGTGGCGACCGACTTTTGGAAAACGGAGCATGGGCCGAAACGCGGCGCCGTCTTCACCTCCATTGCAAATTGGAGCACGAGCGGCCAGAAAGACGTGACCTGGCGGGGAGAGAAATATCTTTGGAGTAAGTCGCGCGAGTTCCTTCGCTTCATCGCGGCGCCGCGCCTGGCCGGCGAGGAATTTGAGTTGAGCACCGAGATCAAAAACAGGCGAACCCGAGGTCGCTTTGAGCGGCACGGCTGGCGCCTGCGCGCACCGCAATTCCTAAGTGCCAGTCACCAGCGCTACCGCGCTTACGTGCAAGGATCGAAAGGCGAATTCACAGTCGCGAAAGACCAATATGTGCGGCTCAAGACAGCTTGGTTCAGCGACCGCAGTGCCTGCTATCTGGCAGCCGGACGCCCCGTCATCACACAGCAGACCGGCTTTACGCGACACTACGGCGATGGCGATGGACTCTTTGCTTTTGACTCGTTAGACCAGATTGCGGAAGCGGTGAAGATGATCAATCTCGACTACCGGAAGCACTCCCAAGCCGCGCGCGAACTGGCCGTTGAATTCTTCGAGGCAGGCAAAGTCCTTCGGTCGCTCCTCGATCGTGCCGGAATTTGATTTCCGGGTCATCTGTTTCATCTTCCCGGACTTCGGATGATGCGCTGCGCAATTTTTCTTTCACTCCTGCTCTTTTGCGCCGGAGAAGTGAGGGCGCAGCTAAAAGCCACTCCGCCGGTCGCAGCCGACCCCAACGCTTCCGTCCCGGCTGCTACGCCGCCAGCAGGCAATGTCGCACCGCCTGCCGTCCCCAGCCGCCCCAATGGTCCCATTCAAAAAAGCCTGGTCCGCATCACCGCCACGGATGTGGAGCCTGATTATAAGGCGCCCTGGAATTCCGGCGGAATTCAGCGTGGAGTAGGCGCGGGCTTCATGATCGAAGGCGCCCGCATCATGACCAACGCGCACGTCGTAAGCAACAGCCGCTATCTGACGGTGGAACGGGACGGCGATCCAAACAAATATCCCGCCAGCGTCCTTTTCGTCGCAAATGATTGCGATCTGGCTCTCATCGAGGTGGCCTCTCCGGATTCCAGCAAGAACATGGTGCCGCTCGCTTTCGGCGGTATTCCCGAGCTGGAATCGACCGTCTCGGCCTACGGTTATCCGATCGGAGGACAGCGCATGTCAGTCACGACCGGCATCGTTTCACGGATCGACTTCCAGCTCTACACGCATTCCTCGATTGACCAGCACCTCGCGATTCAAATCAGCGCGCAAATCAACCCGGGGAATAGCGGCGGACCAGTCATGCAAAATGGGAAAGTCGTGGGCGTCGCTTTCCAAGGCTATAGCGGCGATGTCGCGCAAAACGTCGGTTACATGATCCCGACACCGGTGATCAAACACTTTCTCGAAGACATCAAGGATGGTCGATACGACCGCTATATGGATCTGTCGATCGGCACGTTCAATCTGCTAAACCCCGCACACCGGCATGCGCTTGGAGTCGGTGATGACGACCGTGGCGTTGTCGTCAGCACCGTCGCTTCCGCTGGTGTCTGTCACGG
>JACCXA010000062.1 GCA_013697365.1 Chthoniobacterales bacterium | reverse complement strand
CATTTCACCTGGTGGCTGCTCGCCTCGGTCTTCAGCGTTTTGGTTTGGTCCGGCATCACCCGGGTGACACGCAGGCCTCGACCCGTCCCGCGCTTACGCCTCCAGGCGATAACCGTGAGATCCCTCCACTTCGCTGAGTTCCACCCGGCATGACAAAGCTGCTCGTTCGCTATTTGAACATTGAACGTTGGACGTTAAACGTTGGCCTGTGCAGATGCTTCATCCACTCGAAGAACTTCGCGACTCTGCGTTGAGCTACATCACGAGCGCAGCGGACGAGCACGTGCTCGAAGCGCTACGGGTCCAGTATCTCGGGCGGAACGGCAGCATCGCTCTTTGGGGTGAGCAGATGAGGGCGCTCAGCAAAGAGGAGCGTCCGATCGTCGGAAAACTTCTGAACGAAGCGCGCAACGCTGTGACCGCTGCGCTCGCCGAAACCGGCGAACGTCTCCGGGCCGCAAACGAAGCGAACGCTCTCGCGGACATTGATATTTCGCTTCCGGGCACAGTCGCAGAGCTGGGGGCGCTTCATCCCCTTACCCAGATGCTTGATCGCGCGATTGCCATCTTTCGCCGGATGGGTTTCGCCCTTGCGGAAGGTCCGGATGTCGAGACGGAATGGTACTGCTTCGATGCACTCAACACCGCCCCCGATCACCCGGCGCGGAACGAACAGGACACCTTCTATTTGCCGGATGGCCGTCTGCTTCGCACGCACACGTCGACCGTGCAGATTCACACGATGCAACAGGCACCGCCGCCCATTCGCGTCATTGCACCAGGAGCGGCTTTTCGGCGCGATGAAGTGGACGCAACACATAGCGCGCAGTTCCACCAAATCGAGGGCCTTTACGTGGATGAAGACGTCAGTGTCGCTGATCTAAAAGGCACGCTGGAATTTTTCCTGCGGGAACTGCTGGGGCCGGAAACTGAGATCCGTTTTCGCCCGCACTATTTTCCATTCACCGAGCCGAGCTTTGAGATCGACGTAAAATCGAAAGCACTCCGGGGTGGCGAAAAATGGCTCGAGCTTTGCGGCTCCGGCATGGTCCATCCGGCTGTCTTCGAAGAGGTAAATCGCGCGCGCGGCGACGAAGCCTATGACGCCGAGAAATATACCGGCTTCGCCTTTGGCATGGGAATGGATCGGCTCGCGATGATTCTTTTCGATATTCCTGACATCCGTTTGTTTGCGGGCAATGACCTGCGTTTCCTGAGGCAGTTCGCGTGAGACGACTTCGAAATAGAATGCGCGTTTTCGGCCGTGCTTCATTATGAAATTCTCCGTCAACTGGCTGCGCGACTTTGTCGAGATCCCTGGAAGCGTCGAGGAACTCGCCGACCTCCTCACCTTCGCTGGCATAGAAATCGAAGGCATCGAGCGACGCGGCCTCGATCTCGCAAACGTCGTCGTGGCGCAGATCAACGCCTCATCGCAACACCCAAACGCGGATCGGCTCAGTGTCTGCGAAGTTGACGACGGCACGAATCACCAACGCCAGATCGTCTGCGGCGCGAAGAACTATCACGTCGGCGACAAGGTGCTTGTCGCGCTCCCCGGTGCTGCCCTGCCGAATGGGCTCAAGATCAAAGCGAGCAAACTGCGCGGAGTCGAATCCCAGGGCATGCTTTGCAGCCCAAGTGAGCTGGGTATTTCCGCGGACAGTGATGGACTGCTCATCCTTTCATCAGAAGCGCAAGTGGGGGCGCCTATCGGTTCCCTTTTCCCACCGGACACTGTCCTGGATGTCGAAATCACGCCGAACCGCAGCGATCTTCTGAGCTACGCCGGTTTGGCGCGCGAGATTGCTGCGCTGCGTGGCGCAAGTTTCCAGCTTGCACTGCCAGACAAAGAGCAGGTCAAACACTTGCGCCACGAAAGCGTGGCGATCAGCGCTTTGCGCGAATGCCCGTTTTACTCCGCGCGGCGTATCGAGAACGTCACAGTCGGCCCAAGCCCAGCGTGGCTGCGCGCAAAGCTCGAATCCGCCGGGCTGCGCCCAATCAACAACATTGTGGATATCACCAACTTCGTGATGCTCGAGCTCGGCCAGCCGCTGCATGCCTTCGATGCCGACAAATTGCAGGGCGGACTCCACGTTCGTCTGGCGGTCCCTCACGAGAAGTTCTTCGCGCTGGACGGCCGAACTTATGCGCTCAGTCCAGACGA
This sequence comes from Chthoniobacterales bacterium, assembly GCA_013697365.1. GTDB lineage: Bacteria > Verrucomicrobiota > Verrucomicrobiia > Chthoniobacterales > UBA10450 > JACCTI01. Next base: position 7,688 of record JACCXA010000062.1, on the reverse strand, counting down.
TCTGATGATTGCGGACGAGACGCGTGCGGTGGGAATCGCCGGCGTGATGGGGGGTGAGGAAACGGGGGTCACAGACACGACGCGCACCATCCTCCTGGAAAGCGCCTGCTTTCTGCCCTCGAGTGTTCGTCGCACCGCGCGCACGTTAAACCTCCCGAGCGATGCCAGCTATCGCTTCGAACGTGGGGTTGATCCGGCGATGACCTTGCGTGCTTCGCAACGCGCCGTCCATTTCATCTGCGACATTGCGGGCGGTCGGGCCGCCGAGTTCACCGCCGTGGCCGGGGACATTCCCGCGCCGCCAGCGGATGTTGCGCTGCGCTACCAGCGCTGTGAACGGTTGCTCGGAATTTCATTGCCTCGCGAAGAAGTCGATGGGGCCTTGCAGAATGGCGGGTTGAGCCGCGTGGGGGAAACCTCCGACGCATCTACCTGGAAAATTCCCACCTACCGACCTGACCTGAAACGCGAAGCGGATTTGATTGAAGAGGTCATACGCCACCATGGAATCAACGAGGTTCCGGGGCGGAACCGGAGCCAGTTCACTCCGGTCACTCCTGCCGATCGTTCCTTCGACTTCGAGTCTCGGCTTCGGCAAGGCCTAAGAGCACGAGGATTCTCAGAGGCGCGGACTTCTGCTTTAATTCCACGAGAGACCAACGGTTTCGCGGAGGAAGCTGTCGCATTGCGCAATCCTCTCAGTGAGGATCACGTCGCCCTTCGCCCCAGCCTTTTGCCAGGATTACTCGCCGCGCTTTCCCGAAACATTCGGTCCGGCGCACCGAGCGTGCGTTTGTTCGAGCTCGGCCGCATCTTTGCGCCACCCGATGCGAGGGAGGAGCGTCATCTGGCGTTACTCTGTTCGGGCCAGGTGCGAAGTGCGTTGCATTGGCGCGGGGGTGAGTCGCGTAGGCTGGATTTCTTCGATCTTAAAGGCGCCGCGGAATCCCTGACGAGCGCGACACTTTCTTTTCGGCGCAGCGAGCGGAAAGGCCTCGCGCTCGCAGCGGAAATTTTGGAGCGCGAGACCGTGATCGGATTCATCGGCCAACTAGCCGGCTCACACGCTACCAAAGTCGGTGCAACGTCCCCCGTATTTGTTCTCGAAATAAACGTGGACGCGATCGTCGAATCCTTGAAAAGGACGGTTAAGTTTCGAGAGTTGGCGAAATTCCCTTCGGTCACTCGCGACATCGCGATGATCGTTCCGGAAGCACTTACGCATCGTGAGATTGAGGCGACTTTACAGAACGCGAATGAGCCTTTGCTGGGCGCCGTCCAACTGTTTGATCTCTTCTCCGGAAAAGAAGCGGCGAACCTTGGAGCTGGTCGAAAATCACTGGCATACACGTTGACATACCGTGACAAAAATCGGACACTCACGAACGACGAAGTGACCGTGGCAGACAACCGGATTCGCGAGCGACTAAAGCGCGAATTGGGAGCGGAACTTCGGGAGTAGTTCTTTGATACGTGTCGGGAGTTTTTGGTTGAGGGTTGGGATGGAAACCAGTGCTTTTCGCTCAGCTCTCAACCGAGAATTCTCGAACACTTTTACCCTGCGATGTTCGAGATTACAGGTGTGATTCCCGGACCGATATTGAGTTAGCTAAGGGGGCTTGGTCGCGTGGAGAAGATGGCATGCCTTAATTGGAAGTCAGACGCTCCTGCGATGGTCACCCGCCCGTTACCGAAAGGGAACGGGATATCCTCCTAAACGGCACCAGCGGGGTAAAAAACTTTAAGCGCCCGGCTTGGCATCAGTCCGGGCGCTTTGTTGTTTAAAGCTGCAAACATCGAACATCGAACATCGAACACTGAACATGGGAATGCAGCGATTCCGCGCTTCGGTGTTGGACGTTCGATGTTCGATGTTCGATGTTCGGCCCCGATCAATGAAAGCGCTCCTCGCCCTGGAAGACGGCAGAACATTCGAAGGCGAATCCTTCGGCGCTCCCGGCACTCGAGTTGGCGAGATCTGCTTCAATACCTCCATGACCGGCTATCAGGAGGTTCTGACCGATCCATCTTACCGGGGCCAGGTCGTCGCCATGACCTACCCGCACATCGGTAACTACGGCACCAACGAGTCCGACCAGGAAAGCCGCGAGCCCCACGTGCGCGGCTTTGTCATCGAAGAATTAAGCGAACTTCCGAGCAGTTGGCGCTCGGAGCGGTCGCTGGGGGATTATCTCCGCCACTGGAACATCCCGGGTGCACAAGGCATCGACACGCGGGCCCTGACGAGGCATCTGCGTGAGCGCGGCGCGATGAAGGCTTGTCTCACGACAGAAACGCTCTCAGAAGCCGAAGCCGTCGCGGAAGCAGTCCGTGGCGAAGGTGTCATTGGGATGGATTACGTGAAAGAGGTAACGGCATCGTCGTCATACGAGTGGGACCCGGAAGGCAGCAGGAGCTCGCTTTGGTCGGTTGCGCACGGCAATGCCGACGAAGTGCGACAGCGGGCCTTGCCTCCGGTGCGCCATCAGATTGTGGCTTACGACTACGGCATCAAGGAGAATATCCTGCGCCGACTGCGGCAGGCCGGCTTCGGGGTGACGGTCGTGCCTTCGGATACCACGGCCGAAGAAGTCTTAACGCGGAAGCCGGACGGCGTTTTCTTATCGAACGGCCCGGGCGATCCAGCCGCGCTCGGCTACGCGCACGAAGCGATTCGCGGCCTCATCGGCAAAACGCCGATCTTTGGCATTTGTCTCGGGCACCAGGTGCTGGGTTACGCGTTCGGTGGCCGGACATTTAAATTAAAGTTTGGCCACCGGGGCGGGAACCAGCCCGTGCAGGATTTGCGGACAGGTAAAGTTGCGATCACCTCGCAGAATCACGGCTTCGCGGTCGATGCCGACTCCCTGCCGAAAGAGGTGGAAGTCACACACGTGAATCTCAACGACGGCACGGTGGAGGGCATGAAGCATCGGGAGCTACCGGTCTTCAGCGTGCAGTATCATCCGGAAGCGGCGCCGGGGCCGCATGACGCGAGCTATTTTTTTTCGCAGTTTGCGGAGTTGATCGACGGCCAAAAGTAAGCGGAGTTTGTCGCTCCGCGCGCAGTGTTTGGCGACGCCGGCAAGATCTATCCCAGGCGCAAGGCGGCGACTTCCCGCAGCATGCGCAAGCTGTCGCGAAAGAAATGCACTTTGCTGCCATCGAAATGGTTCCAGCGCACGGGGATCTCGCGCATCCGCAAGCCAGCCTTTCCGGCGAGATAAAGCAGTTCTACGTCGAAGCCAAATCCGTCACTCTCGGCGGAGAGGAGGACTGGCCGAAAAACATCAAGACGGAAGGCTTTGAAACCGCATTGCGTATCCCAAAACGGCAATCGGGTGGAAGCGCGCACTAGTAAGTTGAAAAGTCGGCCCGCTTGTTCACGCCGCCAGGGCTGGCGGTTCCCGATAAGCTTTCGATCCAGCGCGCGTGAGCCGAAGGCCACATCCAGCTCTCCGGCGACGATGGGCTCGAGAAGCTTGCGCGCTTCTTCGATGGGCGTGGAAAGATCGGCGTCTGAGAACAGCCCGATCGGTCGCGTCGCTGCGAGCAAGCCGGCACGCACGGCCGCGCCTTTGCCGCCGTTGGGCGAACGCTCCATAAGGCGCGCCTCGATCTTGCCGGCTCGGGTGAAGACGTCGCGCGCGACCGCTGCCGTGTTGTCAGTCGAGCCGTCGTCGACCACGATGACCTCGCTTTCGATGCTGTTCGTCGTGAGATACTCGATCGCTTCGGTCAACGTCCGTCCGATGCGATCAGCTTCGTTGTACGCCGGAACGACGAGTGAAAATCCAGGAAGCATCAACAGAGCGGTGGGAAAGTGTGAGACGTAACGCGTCGGCCGTTATTTACAACTGAGGCCTGGCGCCGCTTCAGTCAGAAGAGATCGTTGCGGTCAAATTCCCCTTCCCCTCCCACTCAACTGGGGCACCTTCCCCTGAACATGGCCCAGCCGCCAAACACCAACGCAGATTCCGACAATACCATCGAAACCAATCCGGTCGTGGTGGTGCAGAGCGTGGGACAACTTGGGCGCGGATTTCTGTATGAAATCGGGAGCATGTTCTGGTTCCTCGTGAACACCTTCGCCGAGACGATGGATAATATGCGGCGCGGTCGAGCCCCGTTTCGCGCTTCAAGCTTCTTTCGTCACACGGAGCGCGCCGGAGTCGGTTCCGTCCCCCTCGTCGCGATGGTTTCGTTTTTTCTCGGACTCACGATGGCGCTCTTGACGGGGTATCAGCTCGAGCGCTTTGGCACGGAGCGGCTCGTGCCGGGGCTTGTGGCCATCGCCTTCACACGCGAACTCGGTCCCCTTCTCACCGGGATCATGCTCGCTGCGCGCATCGGGGCGGCCTTCACGGCAGAGCTTGGGACGATGCAAGTTTCCGAGGAAGTGGAAGCAATCGAAGCCATGGGAATCAGCCCATTGCGCTTCCTCGTAGCGCCTCGCTTGCTGGCGTTGTTCTCGCTCATGCCCTGCCTTTCAATCATCTCGAGCGTGGCTGCGATCGCAGCTACCGCCTTGATTTCGAACGCTTACTTCAATATCGCTTTCGTCTATTTTAACGACCTCGTTCTGAGCAGCCTGCTGATCCGCGACATCATTACCGGCATCATGAAGAGCTTTCTCTTCGGGCTTTTGATCGGCGGCATCGCTTGCTACCGCGGCTTGAATGTGAAAGGCGGGGCTTCGGGCGTAGGAGCGTCGACGACCTCCAGTGTGGTGACCGCGATCACAGCCGTTATCGCCTTCGACACGATCTTTAACGTCATCTACGTCATCTTCTTCCCGTGAGCGCGCCTTCCCCTGCGGTCGTGGAATTGCGCGACATCGAACTCAAGTTCGATACCAAGACCGTCCTAAGCGGCGTCTCGCTTGAAGTCGAGCCGCTCGATCGCCTTGTCATTCTAGGGCAAAGCGGCAGTGGCAAGAGCACGATCCTGCGACTTATCCTCGGCATCCTGCCGCCGACGGAAGGATCGGTGTTCTTCAAGCAATTCGAGGTCTCGCGGCTGCCGCGCCGAAAGCTGCAGAAGATCCGAACCCAAATTGGGATGGTCTACCAGTACTCGGCTCTCCTCAGCTCGCGCAACGTGCGCGACAACATCGCGTTGCCCCTGGAAGAGTTGACCCGGAAAACGTCCGCGGAGATCGACAAGGTTGTGGACGAGAAACTCGAAATGGTCGGAATGCGCGACGTGAAAAACCAGATGCCTTCCGAGCTGAGCGGTGGTATGCGCAAGCGGGTCAGCCTCGCGCGGGCTCTCGTCATGGACCCGGAACTGATTCTTTTTGACGAGCCGTCCGCCGGCCTTGATCCCGTCATCAGCTCAGTGATCGATGAGTTGATCATAGGCCTGACGGAAAACTCAAAAGTGACTTCGGTTATTGTTACGCACGAAATGGAGAGCGCCTTCCGCATAGGGACGAAAATGGCCATGCTTTACCAGGGAAAGATCCTCGAGATGGCGCCGACGGAAGAATTTAGGAAATCAAAACACCCGGTAGTCGCACAATTCCTCAGCGGCAGTACTGAGGGGCCAATTTTAGAAGGAAGCCAGGATGCAATTGCGACGAAATGAAATTCTGACCGGGCTACTCGTCCTGGCGACAGTCGCGGTTTTGACCGCAATACTTATCCTGCTGGGCGCGCCCGGGCTCTTCAAGCCGCTGGTCACGTACCGCATCTATCTCGATAACGCGGCCGGGATCAAACTTGGCGCCCCGGTGTTGCTCGCTGGTCGGAAGATCGGGCAGGTCGAGAGCCTGCACTCGCCGGTGGATGCAGATGAGGCGCAGCGTGCGGATGAGGCTGCGGCGGCGGTCCGCCCATCGTTGGCCGCGGACCCAACCCCGACGCCTTCCGCGACAAAGCCGAAGTACGAAGCGCGCATCGACGTGCGGGTCGAAAAGAATGGCACGGTCTACAAAGATGCGCGTGCTCGCCTGATCTCCCTCGGGCTGCTGGGCGAAACAGCGATCGACTTCACCCAAGGCAATAAAGCTTCGGGCCTGGCGGAGGATGGACAGACCTTCGCTGGTGAGCGTGTGCCCGACTTCGGCGAGTCAATCGCCAAGATGCTCGACGTCGTTCAGCCGGTCGCACTGGAAGCGCAGAAAACCTTGAAGGAGCTGCAAACCACAGCGCAAAATCTGGCGAAGATCACGGACGAGCAATCCCAGCTCAACATGGCGCTCGCGCAGATGCGGACCTTTGCCGAAAACCTGACGAACATGACGGCGGCGGATAGCCCGTTGCAGCTGGCCTTGAAGAACGTGGAAACGATCAGTGCCAATCTGAACAAGATAAGCACCGACATTTCTAGCAACGACAACATTCCGATTACGCTGGCGAATTTCCGCAAATCCTCCGAGACGCTGAAATCAGTGATGAACAACCTTGCCCCTGATCTGAAGGAGACCGGCGCCAATGTGAAGGAATTGACTCAAACCGTGAAAACGCAGCCATGGCGTCTGATTTGGCCGAGCACGAAGAAGTATCCGCAGGAGGCAGTACCAAAAGCCAGCGACACGATCACGGTCCGCAAATCGACCAACGCGCAGCGGCCCCCGCCTTCGCCCACGCCCCGGCGGCGCCGCGACGTAATCTACACCGGCGAGTAAACAAGAGCAGGTGGACAACCAGCGGGCGGTCCAGGCAATCGGAGAGATTATTCGCCGTCGGCCAGCTTCGCCTGGAGGAAGCTCATGACGGCCGCTTCCTCAGAGCGCAGATAGTTCAGCTTCTCCTCGATTTGACCCTCCGTTCTTTGCTTCAACCCTTCGATTGGGCTGCCGGTGATATATGCTTCCAGAACTGCTGGATGGACGTAACACTTCCGGCAAACCGCCGGTGTATTCCCAAGGATTTTTGAGACCGCGGTGATTGCTGCCTTCACGTTTTTCTTCGCCGCGGCTTCCGTTTCCGCTTGTTCGTGCGCGTGCAAGGCCACCGCGGCCAGCACTGTTCCCGCCCAGGTTCGAAAATCCTTGGCCGTGAAATCGTCACCGCTGATTTCGCGCAGGTAATCGTTCACGTCCTGCGATTTCACGTCGCGCGCGGCGCCCTCTTCGTCGACGTAGGCGAAAATTTCCTGCCCGGGCAGGTCTTCCATCTTCCGCACAATTCTGGCGAGTCGTCGATCGTCCACATCCAACTCGTGGCTCACGCCGCTTTTCCCTTTGAAGGTGAAACGCAGCTTTGTCCCTTTCACGTCTACGTGCCGATTGCGCATGGTCGTGAGTCCAAACGATTTGTTGTCGCGCGCGTATTCTTCGTTGCCGATGCGGATGAAAGTGCGCTGCATGATCGAGAGCACGGTGGCCAGAACCTTGTTGCGAGGCAGACCGGGCAAACCGAGGTCTGCTTCGATACGTCGTCGGATTTTTGGCAAGGCCGCGGCGAAAGGCAGCATCCGGCCATACTTGGTTTCGTCGCGCGCTTCCCGCCAACGCTCGTGATAGCGGTATTGCTTCCGGCCGCGCGCATCGCGCCCTGTGGCCTGGAGATGGCCGTTGGGCGAGGGGCAAATCCAAACGTCCTTGTAGGCGGGCGGTACGGCGAGGCGGTTGATTCGGAGAACGCGCGACTCGTCTTCAATCAGTTTCCCGGAGGTGTCGAAATATTCGAACCCGTCGCCTTTCGCTTTGCGCGTGTAGCCAGGCTGCTCATCGGTCACGT
>JACCXA010000048.1 GCA_013697365.1 Chthoniobacterales bacterium | reverse complement strand
CGCCACGCGTGCGCATCAACGCGTCGCAGAGCCCGCAGGCGCCCAGGTGTGTTTCGAGACCGGGATGCAGAGCTGGGAGGTTGAGGAAAATGGCATCGCGCTTCAGCTGAACGATGGAAGTCGCATTGCGGCGCGAGAGTTGGTCCTGGCACTCGGTCCCTGGATTCAGGAAACGCTCGTCGCCCTGGGAATTTCTCTCCGTGTGCAGCGCAATGTTCAAGTCTGGTTCGCACCGAGATTGCAGGCCTACGCCGCGCCTGACTTTCCAGCCTTCCTGGTTGATCGAGCCGACCTGCCGGCGCCGCTCTACGGTTTTCCCGACTTCGGCGAGGGAGTAAAGGCAGCCTTTCACGGCGCAGGTTCACTGACCGACCCTCAGCATCTTGATCGAGAAGTCCATCCGTCCGAGGATGTCGACCCGCTGGTCCGCGCCATGGAGGACTGGATGCCGGGCGCGGCGGGAACCCTGCTCGATGCGAAGCCTTGCATGTATTCGTTAACCCCCGACGAAGACTTCATTATCGACCGTCACCCGGCTCACGCGAACGTCCTTCTCTGCGGAGGATTCTCGGGTCACGGCTTTAAATTTGCCCCGGTCATCGGAGAGATCGCAGCCGATCTGTTGCTGGAAGGCGGCACGCGGCATCAGATAGACTTCCTTTCGTTAACGCGGTTCCGAGGCCGAGAGGCGTAGCGATCATGCAGCTAACACACGAACCCCAGCGGCTCCTCTTGCTCAGCACATCCACGGTCCATGGAGGCGGCTACCTGGATTACGCCGAGGCGGAGATCCGCGACTTTCTCGGTCCGATGGGACGCGTCCTGTTTGCGCCCTTCGCGTTGCATGATCGCGATCAGTACGCGGCGCGAGTGCGCGAGCGATTCGGCCGAATGGGATACGGATTGGATTCGCTTCACGAAGCGCCGGATGCGCGCGAAGCAGTGAGGAGAGCGACCGCCATCTTTATCGGCGGGGGCAATACTTTTCGTCTCCTGAAGGCGCTGCACGAGCTTGGTGTCTTGCCGACCATTCGTGGGCGCGTCGCTGGCGGAATGCCGTATATGGGTTCGAGCGCAGGCTCGAACGTTGCTGCGCCGACCATCCGGACCACGAACGACATGCCGATCGTCGAGCCACCTTCATTCGAGGCACTCCATTTGGTGCCGTTCCAGATCAATCCGCACTATCTCGATCCCGATCCCGTTTCGACGCATATGGGAGAGACGCGCGAAGAGCGCATCCTGCAGTTCCTGGAGGAGAACGAAACGACTGTCATCGGTCTGCGTGAAGGCGCGATGTTGCGCGTGGAAAACGGGGCCTGCGTTTTGAAGGGGACGGCCGGTGCCAGGCTCTTTCGCCGGCAGTTGCACCCGATCGAGCTTGAGCCCGGAGTGATCGACGAATTGAGCGGGAGGACTCCGGCGAATGCGCAGTGAACAGCGGCGCGCCAGCAATACTTATTTCGTCGATTATGGGATTTGTCGAAACGGGGCGAGTCCTCTATCGTCAGGCCGGCGATGAAGCAGACAAAACGAAAACGGGGAACGCGAATAGTCTCCGCCGCGGTTTTCGCGCTTTTGCCGCTTCAGTCGTTGTTGGCTCAATCCCTTATTGGCGAAAGCGTGCCGGATGAATTGCTCGTACGGATGAGGCCAGACCTCTCCCCGCGTCAGCGGAACGAGACTCTAACTGAAGGTGGCGGTGAGTTGATTCGCCGCTTCGAGGCGGTGGGCATTGATCATCTTCGCCTTCCGGATGGGCAAAGCGCGCGCGCCACAATTCTCGCCCTGCAAACGAACCCGGATGTGGTCTCTGTGCAGCCGAATTACATTCGGCACATCGTCGTGAACCCGAACGACCCTCAGTGGCTGAGTGGCAGTCTGTATGGAATGCAACGCATTCAGGTCCCGCCGGTCTGGCCTGACTTTGTGACCGAACACGGGACTGTCGTCGTAGCCAGCATCGACACCGGCGTCGAATACACCCATCCCGATCTCGCGGCCAACATGTGGCGCAATCCGGACGAGCTTCCGGGGAACCAAATCGATGACGACGGGAACGGCTATGTGGATGACCTCCATGGGATCGATAGCGTGAACAACGATTCCGACCCGATGGACGATCATGGCCACGGCACTCACACCGCCGGCACCATGGCGGGCGTCGGCAATAATGGGATGGGAATCATCGGCGTCCATCCAACCGCACAAATTATCGCCTGCAAGTTCATCAGCTCCGCGGGCTCCGGGACGGACGCGGGCGCGATCGCGTGCTTCGATTATCTGATCGCGTTGAAGAATCGCGGGATCAATGTGCGCGTGACCAATAACAGTTGGGGTGCGACCCGTCTGCCAGGCATGCAGTTTCCGGCGGCGCTCAAGGACGCCATGGATGCGGCCGGCGCGGCTGGCATTCTAAACGTTTGCGCGGCTGGGAACTCTAACTCGAACAACGAGGGGAACCCATATGAGCCGGCCAGCTTCACCTCGCCCAGCATCGTTTCCGTGGCGGCCTCTGATGGTCAGGATGATCGTGCCGGGTTCAGTAACTACGGAGCGACGACGGTGGATCTCGCTGCGCCGGGGGTATCCATCATCAGCACCATGACGGGCGGATACCAATTTCTCTCCGGCACCAGCATGGCTGCGCCGCATGTCGCGGGCGCGGCTGCCTTGCTCGCGGAGCGGCACCCGCCATTGTCCGCCGACTCATTGAAGTCGTACGTCTTGAACAACGTCGATCTCGTTCCGGCGTGGTCCGGCCTGACCGTGACCGGCGGCCGCCTGAACGTCTCACGCGCGGCGAATGCCGCTTCCGCTACCTCTACTTTTCGGGTGTTGGAGGTCAGCCGCCCGGCGGCAAACACTTTCCGAATCATGTGGAGTTCCGTCCCCGGCGGGCGCTATCAAGTGCTGTCCGCTCCCGAGATGCTGGCGCCGTTCGCTCTTTCGAGCGGCGTGATCACCGCCGGTCCAGACGAAACGACGAAGAGTTATACGGACACCTCCGCCGGTGGCGAGCGGAAGTTTTATAAGGTCGAGTTGGTGCCGTAATTAGGGAATTGGCGCCAGATTGAAAGCGAAACCTCGGGCTAACGGCCATCATGTTGCCGCGACTGGATTTGCATTTTCCGGAGAATGCCAGGAATATCCACGCAGGAGAATTTGCAGGCTGCTGACGGATCGAGAGATTAAACCAGGCGATGAGCGTTATCAGGAAAATCGTTTTTGTCTGCGATAGTTGCGGCACAAGGGCGCGGCTGAATGGCGCCGATCGTCATTGGTGCAGCGTGTGCGACCGGGGGGCACCGGTAGAAATGAGACATAGTCGGGATAAAAAGCCTTCCCCTCCGGGGGCTATCCAGTCGGCGGAGAAGCCGGCTGTTTTCGATCGCACTCCAAATAGGCAGTTCGGCTAGGTCTGTCCGAAGGGGTTCGCGAGTCATAGCCAGGGAGCCTCGCTCCTACAGCAAGAAAGGTATCTATGGCTTTCTCCAGCGAGGCGGAGTGACTTATTTCGTCCGCTCGATTTCCTATGTCGCCGATCTCAACCCCAGCCGGCGTGACGGAACCGGCCGTGGGCCGAAGGCACCGCGTCCCAGCGGCAGGCGTGGCTAAAGCAGGAGGGAGAGTCGCGCGCGCCGTTTTTACTGCGCGAGTAAGGCCGCGCAGGCTGCCGCGCAGCGACGACAAGCCTCGGCGCAGATCCGGCAATGCTCCATCTGCGCGCCGTGGCTGTCGCACATAGCGCCGCTGACCTCGCACGCCTGAATGCAAGCCCGCAATTGCGCTCCGGCGAGTGTGAAATCAGTGCGGGTAAATCGCGAAATAACGCGTGCCGTCGCCAGGCAGATATCTGCGCAATCATTGCAATCGCGGACACATCCGATCATTTGCGCGACCTCTTTTTCACCGAGACAGGCATCCGCGCAGGCATTGCACGCTTCCGCGCACGAATAGGAAGCCGTGATGCACTCGATCGTCACGGGATGATCGGACGACGGATTCACAGGGTGGGTGTCGAACATTTGTTTGATATAGCTCATGGAGTCCTCCGATGTTTTTCCTATGATCGCATGCGGCCATTCCCGTGCGGGCATCGCTCTCTGGCTGCTGAACAGCGACGGCACGCTTCGAACGCGAGATGCGACCTCGATCTGCTATAGTGCGCGCGGATGTTTGAGATCAGGGCAAAGGAAAAGATGGTCGAGCGGGCGCTGCTCGTCGGCGCCTACCTGGATGCAAACAAAAAGGCGGAGGCGCAAAGTCTGCTCGAGGAACTGGAAGAGCTGGTCGAGACGCTCGGCATTCCGATCGTTGCGCGGCAACTTATCTCGCATCGCGAAAATCATGCGCGCTACCTGATCGGTTCAGGCAAGGCACAGGAGATCGTGGATTACGCGAAAGAACACGACTGCGATGTGCTCATCTTCGATAACGAGTTGACGCCCTCGCAGCAGCGCAATTGGGAGGAACTGGCAGGGCGGACGGTGGCGGATCGCCAGGAGATCATCCTCGATATCTTTGGGGCGCGCGCACAGACGCGGGAGGCGCGTATCCAGGTGGATCTGGCGCGGATGCAGTACTCGCTTCCGCGGCTGACGCGGGCCTGGAGCCACCTCGGCCAGCAAGGCGGCGGGATCGGGGCGAAAGGGGAAGGCGAAAGCCAACTCGAACAGGATAAGCGCAAAATCCGATTGCAGATCGACCGGCTAAAAGGCGAGCTACAGGAAGTACGAAGGGCACGCGCCACGCAGCGGAAGGATCGCAAGCGCGCGCCGGTGCCGAACGCTGCCATCGTGGGTTACACGAACGTCGGCAAATCATCCCTTCTGCGCCGCCTGACCGGAGCGAACGTCTTTGTGGAGGATAAACTGTTTGCCACTCTCGACACGACCACCAGGAAGATCGCTCTGCCCAACAAGCAGCCCCTGCTTTTGACCGATACGGTCGGCTTCGTGCGCAAGCTCCCGCACCAACTGATCGAAGCATTCAATGCCACGCTGGAAGAAGCCGCGCTTTCCGATTTTCTCGTGCACATGCTCGATGCCTCCCAGGGAGAGGTGATGGAGTTCTACAACACGACCATGCGCGTGCTGGCCGAGCTGGGCGCAGACACGAAGCAAATGCTCATTGTCTTCAACAAGGTGGACAAGGTCACGGACCCGTATGCCTTGCCCGCGCTGCGCCGCCATTTTCCGGAGGCCGTTTTCATCTCCGTGCAAACGGGCGAGGGAATGAACGAATTAATTGAACGCATCTCCGAGTTTGTGGCGCGGGGCACGATGACGGTGGACTTGCGCCTCCCTGCGGCTCGAGCTGATCTGCTCGCGCGCTTGCACCGCGAAGGAACGGTGCGCGACGTGCGCTACGATCACGATTATACAAGCGTCGCAGCGACGATCCCGACTCGTTCCCTGGAAATTTTCGCGCCCTTCCTTTTCATGCCCGTCTCGGATCTGGAGACGCCCCTCCAGGCCCCGGCAAATTAATCCTGCCGTTGCTAATGGTTTACTGGAGAGGGCTTGGACATAGACTCTACTCTGCCGATTGGTCTGCTAGCCTGCCGCTGATGCTATCCTGCTGAATCATCAATGGAGTATTTGCCCAGAATTCTGGCTCACAGCTTCGATGCCATCATCTGTTTTGGAGATCGGCAACAGGTGGTGGTCTGGAACCCGGAAGCGACTCGGCTCTTCGGGTTGACCGAAGCGGACGCGCTCGGGCGAAACCTGGACCAGCTGAGCGCCACCCAGAGTTTTGCCGGCATTCTCCCGCTGGTGCGCAGCGCGCATGACGGCGAACAATTGCAGCGGTTCGAGCAGACAATCAGCCTACCTGACAGCAACAAGGCGGTCCTGGATATCGTCATCACTCGGGTGAGCGACGACGAAAGTGCGGTCGCGCCGGCGGTGGCGGTAATCCTGCGTGATCTGACGGTAACGCGCCGGGCGCAGGAGGCGATCCGCCAGGGCGAAGAGCGATTCCAGTTTCTAAACAATCTGGGCGAAGCGACCCGCGCGTTGACGGCACCGGAAGAGATTATGGCGACGGTCACGCGGTTGTTGGGCCGGCATCTGCGCGTCTCGCGTTGTGCCTACTCAGATGTGGAGGCGGACAGCGATCATTTTGCGATTCGCCAGGATTACACGGACGGCTGCGCGAGCACGGTGGGCGATTATCGTCTCGCTCTTTTCGGGCAGCGGGCCGTCTCGGATATGCTCGCCGGCCGGACGCTCGTGGTTTGCGATGTGGATAGGGAACTGGCTCCAGCGGAGGGCGCCGAGATGTTCAACGCGATCGGCATCAAGGCGCTGATTTGTTGTCCGCTGGCGCAGGACGGTCGGCTGCGGGCCATGATGGCCGTGCACCAGACGACGCCGCGCGACTGGGCACCGCACGAAATCACGCTCGTGCACGAAGTGGTCGAGCGGTGCTGGTCGATCATCGAACGCGCCCGCGCGGATGCAATCCTGCGCGCGACCGAGGCGATGAAAGGCGCGATTCTGGATACGTCACTGGATGGATTCATCCTCATGAATCACGAGGGCCGGATCGTGGATTGGAATAAAGCGGCGGAACGGATTTTCGGGGCCAAACGCGGCGAAGTCATCGGGCAGCCGGTGGGAGAAACAATCGTTCCCGAGCGCTTGCGGGAGAACAGGGAAGAGCTGGCCCGCTACATGGCCTCGCACGATCCCAGTACTTTGGGAACCCGTTACGAATTGCCTGCGTTGCGCAGGGACGGTTCGGAGTTCCCCTCGGAGATCTCGATCAGTCACATTCCCGGTACCGAACCTCCGCTCTTTGCGCGTTTCGTCAGGGATATTACAGAACGCAAGCGCGCCGAAGCCGCTTTGCGGTCCGCGACCGAGCAAGCCGAAGCGGCGGCGGGCGCGGTGGCCGAATCAGCCGAGCGCTTTCGGCTCCTCGCGGAAGTTGTCTCGCTGCAGGTCTGGACGGCAGTGCCGACGGGCGAGCTGGATTTCGCGAACCAAGAGTGCGCCCAATATCTCGACGTGGAGTTGGACAGCGGCATCCTCGGCAACAACTGGACGCAGTTCGTCCATCCGGAAGATTTGCCGGAGGCGCTCCGCCATTGGCAACACTCCGTTACGACGGGCGAGCGCTACGAAACAGAGTTTCGTCTCCGGCGTCACGACGGCGTCTATCGCTGGTTTCTGGTGCGCGCGCAGGCCATGCAAGATCCTGAGGGAAACGTCGTGAAGTGGTTCGGGAGTAACACGGACATCCACGACCTGAAGTCCGCGCAAGGTGACGCCGAGCGGGCCAACCGCACGAAAGACGATTTCCTCGCCGCGCTTTCCCACGAGCTGCGTACGCCACTTACACCCGTCCTCATGACCGCCGCGGCGCTGCGGGGCGACGAACGCCTCCCACCCGAGGCGCGAGAACAGCTCGGGATGATGGAACGGAATATTTCGCTGGAGGCGCGTTTAATTGACGATCTGCTCGACCTGACGCGGATCTCGCGCGGTCAGCTGCACCTGCGCGCGCAACAATGCGACGCGCACTCGCTCATCGGGCTGGCGGTTGAGATCGTGCGCGATGACGCGATGGGGAAGGGGATCTCGCTGCAGCGCGAGTTTCAAGCCCAGAACAGCGGCCTGACCGCGGATCCCTCGCGCTTCCAGCAACTGATCTGGAATCTCCTGCGGAATTCGGTCAAGTTCACCCCGCGCGGCGGCCATATCCTGATTCGGACGTGCGATGAGGCGGATGGTCACCTGCACATCGAGGTCTGCGATTCCGGGGTTGGAATCGAGCCGGCGGCCCTCGATAAAATCTTTCTACCGTTCGAACAGGGCGGTGGCGAGCATCGCTTCGGAGGGATGGGATTGGGACTGGCGATCGCACGAGCCATCGTGGACCTGCATGGTGGGACCATTAGTGCGCGCAGCGAGGGGAAAGATCGCGGTGCGACGTTTTCCGTCGACCTGCCGGGGGCGATGAAACCGCCTCTTGGTCTGACCGCGCCCGCACACTCGACGGAGTGGCTGACGCACGGCACCGAGCTATCGGAACACGCTCTGCCAAGTCGCGCCGCCTTGCGCCTGCTCGTCGTGGAAGATCATGAGTCGACGCTCGAGGTCCTCTCCCGCCTTCTGACGCGGGCGGGTCATGCTGTGACTGCGGCGGGTAATCTGAAGGATGCGCTGGCGGCGGCGAGCGGCGGGATGTTCGATCTTGTCATTTCCGACCTCGGTCTGCCGGATGGAACTGGCAACGAGTTGATGGAAATCCTGCGCGCGCGCCACGGGCTTCGCGGCATTGCCTTAAGCGGTTATGGGATGGAGGAGGACATCGCGCGTTCACGGCAGGCCGGCTTCAGTACGCACCTGACCAAGCCGGTGGATTTTCCGCAATTACAGCGGGCCCTGCGGGAAGTGACTGAAGGTAATTGGACTTAGCGTTCGTCACGGCTCCGTGCTTCAATTCTTAGCAAGCATCCCGGAGCGACGAGCGATGCGTTAGACGTTTTGTCACGTTGACAGCCCAAACGCGGAATGGTATCCGTCGCGCGACTTTCTGAACGCCATCCTCGATAGTCAGGTGCTCGTCCTGAACCGCCTCTGGCAGGCGGTGAATGTTTGCTCGGCGCGTCGCGCCTTTACCCTCCTCTACCAGGGACACGCGCAGGTCGTTTCTTCCGATCCGCAGAACAACTTCCTCACGCACGACTTCGCGAGCTGGCGCGATTTCTCGGTCGCCTCGCCGGAGCACGACATGGTGACCACGATTTCGTGGAAGATTCGGATTCCGCGCGTCATCGTTCTGCTGCTCTTCGACCGGCTGCCAAAGAAAGAGGTGAAATTCACCCGCCACAACGTTTTCGAGCGCGACAAGAACACCTGTCAATATTGCGGACACCTCTTCGATCGCAGCGAGCTCAACCTCGATCACGTGCTGCCACGCGATAAGGGCGGTCTGACAACATGGGAGAACGTGGTCTGCTCCTGCATTCCATGTAACACGCGGAAGGGGAATCGCCTGCCGCACCAGGCGCAAATGGCACTCATCCGCAAGCCGAAGCGCCCGAAATGGCGGCCCTTCGTGCACGTGACTTTCTCAGCGCAGCATCACGAGAGCTGGCGTCATTTCGTCGATCTCGCTTACTGGAACGTTGAGTTGAGCGACTAGTCCCGAAGCGCCGGCTGCTGAAGGCTTGCAGGGCTTCCCCCACTGCTTCGGCCTTCAGCGCGTCGCTGAAATTGACTCCGAGGCGGGTCCTCGGAGTGCACTAAGAATCGGCTGCGGATAGACGCCGAGAATAATGATCGCGGCCAGGAGCGCGATCATCGTCGTGCGGGACAAACCGCTAATCGGAATCGATTCTCGCCTGGTCGACTCTTCCCAGTACATCGCGCGCACAACCTTCAGATAATAATAGAAGCCACATGCGACGGTGATCACTCCGACCACAATCAAGACCGTTTGATGCTGGCGAATAGCAGCGTCGAAGATAAAGAACTTCCCGAGAAAACCGGCCGTGAACGGAATTCCCGCGAGTGACGCCATCGCCACCAGCATGGCGAAGGAGAGGAACGGCGCCCGCTGCGCGAGGCCGTTGAAGTCCTCGATCTCATCGCCGGTCTGATTCGCGACCAGGATGAGAACGGCAAAGCTCAGGATCGTCATGAGCAAATACGAGACGAGGTAGAAAGCGACGGCCCCTCCCGCGAAGGAGACGACGCCGATCAGCAGATAGCCGGCGTGGGCGATGCTCGAATAGGCCAGCAGACGTTTTAAGTTCGTCTGCGGAAGGGCCGCAAAATTCCCGTAGATGAGCGTGAGCACCGCGACGCCCACCAAAAGGCGTTGCATCTGGGGCAGCATGAAAAACGGCTCAAGCACCCGCAATAGCACGACAAAGCCCGCAGCTTTGGAGCCGACGGAGAGATAAGCTGTCACCGGCGTCGGTGCCCCTTGGTAGACGTCAGGCACCCAAATCTGAAAGGGGACGGCCGCGATCTTGAAGCCGAGGGCGACGAGGACGAGGGCCATTCCGAAAAGGAGGGGAGCCTGCTCGACGCCACCGGCCCGCATCACCGCCGCGATGCGGGCCAGGTTGGTCTGCCCCGTGACGCCGAAAATCCAGGTGATCCCGTAAACGAGGAATCCGGTCGAGAGCGCGCTCAGGATAAGATACTTCACCCCGGCCTCGAGCGAAGCCGGGTTGCGGCGTGTGAAGGCGACCAGCACGTAGAAAGACATCGTCACCACTTCGAGCGAGACGAAGATCATGACGAAGTCGACCGCGGAAGCCATCCACATCAAGCCCGCGCAGGTGAAGAGCGGGAGCGCGAAGAATTCGCCCAGGCCAGATTGGTGGGTGGCGCCGTGAATCGATTGTCGCACTTTTGGCGCGAAGTCGATCATCAGCACGAGAATGAGAATGGTCGTGGTCAGGGAAAAGCGTTTGAAAAACAGCGCCAGCGGATCGGCGCTGTAAAACGACCAGAAACCAGAAGCCGTGGCAGGAGGTGGCGGGGCCAGGAAAAAGCTGGCCACGAGCACTGTCACCAAGCCGATCATGGCCGTGATGGCTAACGAGCGCTTGTCAATGCGTTCCGCAAAGGCCTCGACCATCAGGACGACCAGCCCGAGGACGACCACCGCGATTTCGAGGATAGGCGCGCCGATCATGGACTCGCGTTTTCGGCCGGGGTTCCCGACCCGGCGGGATGCGACGTCGTATCGGGGAAATATCCCCGAATGGTAGGCGAAAGGACGCGGACGAAAGTCTGCGGAAAAAATCCAAACCAGAGGAGCGCGGCCACGAGCAATCCAATTGGCAGGCGAAGATGCCGGCGGAGGTCAGGCAGCACGATCCATTTCTCAGGCATTGTGCCCATGAACGTCGCGCGGTAGGCCCGCAGCATATAGACGGCGGAAATGACCACGCCCCAAAGCGCGAGCACCGTCGCGATCTGAAAGATATTAAAGCAATCGAAGTCGGCGCCGTTGCGGAAGGCACCGAAGAAAATCATGGCTTCCGCGCTGAAGTTAGCGAATCCCGGCAAGCCGATGGAAGCGAAGGCACCCAGCCCAAACGCGAACGAAGCCAGCGGCATGACTTTGCCCAGACCTCCAAGCTCCGAGAGGACCAAAGTGCCAGTGCGCTCCCGGACTTCGCCGGCAATCGCAAAGAGGAGCGCAATCGACAGGCCGTGTGCAAACATCAGCAGGGCGGCCCCATTTATGCCGATGAGGTTGGCGCTCGCCAGACCGAGGAAAACATAGCCCATGTGCATCACGCTTGAGTAGCCGAGAATCCAATCGAGGCGTTTCTGCGCGATGGTGGCAAGGCCGACGTAAATGATGTTTCCCAAGAGGAGAGCCATGAGCAGCCAGGCCCAATGCCGGGCGCCTTCGGGAAGCATTGGAACGGCGATGCGGAGAAGCCCGTAAAGGCCGAACTTCTTCAGCACACCAGCGTGCAACATGGCCGCGGGCGCGGGCGCGGAAGCATACGCCTCGGGTGCCCAGGTGTGGAAGGGGAAGAGAGAGATCAGAATTCCGAATCCAAGCAAAAGGAGCAGATAGATCTGGCGTTGCGCGTCCGCCGGGATCTGGCCGGCGGAGGCTGCCGCTTGCAAGACACGCAGGTCGAAACTCCGCACCGATTCCGGCACACTGCGGTAAAGCAGAATCAGCCCGAGGAGCAGGATGAAACTTCCGATGGCGAGATAGATCGTGACCTTCCAGGCTGCAGCGTAGCGATCCCCGCTTCCCCAGATTCCGATAAGCAGGAATGTCGGGATCAACGCCAGCTCGTGAAAGGCGTAGAGAAAGAAAAGATCGAGGGACGCAAACGCCCCCATCGCGCCCGCGGCGATCAGGAGAAGGCATGCGTAGAAGGCATTCTCGTGTCGGGCGACATTGCCCGTGAACCAGATGGCCGCCAGGGTCACGATCGCCGTCAGCAACACCATGATGAGACTTAATCCATCGAGCCCCAGGGTGAAGTTTAGACGCCACTCCGCGCTGATGGGAAGAGTGGTGACGAAGCTAAATCCCTGGTGAACCTGATCAAATTGCAAAAACGCGAGAACCCCCGCGAGGAGAGTGAAGGCGGAAGCGGCTAGGGCGGTCCGGCGAGCTGGCGCACCGGCGAGAATCGCAAGTGCCGCCAGGAGGGGACAGAAGACGATGAAGAGCAGGATCATCGGAAGACGGTGAAGTAGATCAGCCCGACAATCCCGAGCCCGAACAGGAACGAGTAGGCCTGAAGATTGCCGACCTGGAAGAGCCGCAGCAGGGAACCGAAACCCCAGATAGCGCCGCTCCCTCCCCGCACTCCGCCAGCGTCAATGATCCAGCGGTCGAAGAACGCAGAGATCGAAGCGAGCGCTTCTTGAGTTATGCCGATGAGCCAGGCGTACAGTTCATCGAGATAAAAGCGATGACGGAAAATCCCTAGATCCACGGGATCGCTCTCACGGTTCCAGTACAGCACGAAGGCAAACACCACACCCAGAACCATGGCTCCGGTGGCGAGGATCGGGACGATGTGGCTGCTTTCGTCCGCGTGCGGGACGTGAAGAAATCTGCTCGCGAAAAATCCGAAGCCGGCCAGGAAAGCCGGCACGGCCAGAATGAGCAGCGGCCCGGTCATTACGAAAGGCGACTCTTTCCCGTGCTCCGCGTGTTCGCTGCGCGGCTTTCCGAAAAAGACCACGACGATCAGCCGCAGCATGTAGAACGCAGTCAGAAACGCGGTGAAGAGGGCGAGAGTGAATATGGGGGTGCTCTTTTCGAAGGCGATCGCAAGAATCGCCTCCTTGCTGAAGAAGCCGCTGAAGGGTGGGCATCCGATGAGCGCGAGCGTCCCAATCAGAAAGGTGACGAAGGTGATTCGCAGTTTCCTGCCCAGGCCGCCCATGCGCCAGATGTTCTGCTCGTGATGGAGCATGATGATGATCGAGCCGGCACCGAGAAAGAGGAGGGCTTTGAAGAAGGCGTGGGTGAAGAGGTGAAACATGGCCGCTTCGCCAGAGGCCAGGCCCACGGCCATGATCATGTAGCCGAGCTGAGAGAGCGTGGAGTAGGCAAGGATGCGTTTGATGTCGTTTTGTTGCGTCGCAATCAAACCAGCCATCACCGCGGTAATGGTTCCGATCCAGGCGACGACGGTGAGCGCACCGGCTGACGCTTGAACGAGGAAGCCGACGCGCACGAGCATGTAGACGCCCGCGGCGACCATGGTCGCGGCGTGGATCAAAGCAGAAATCGGCGTCGGACCTTCCATCGCGTCCGGCAGCCAGACGTGCAGCGGGAACTGCGCGGACTTGCCGGCGGCGCCGCAAAAGATGAGCAGGGCAGCGGTTGTGAGGTAGGCGGGATGACCTGTCAGCTCCCCCATCCCGCTCGCGACTTCCGAGAAGACAATGGTACCTGTCGAAGTCCAGACCATGAGGATGCCGATCATGAAACCGAAGTCGCCAATGCGATTAGTCAGGAACGCCTTGTTCGCTGCGTCCGCTGCGCTGTCGCG
>JACCXA010000034.1 GCA_013697365.1 Chthoniobacterales bacterium | reverse complement strand
CGCTCCGCTTGACCGACAGATCGGCGAGCTGCAGACGAAGGTGGAAGCGGGGACGAACCGGAATGCGCTTCTGGAGCGGCTCGGTTGGGCATTCGTGGCCAAGGCGCGTTTAAGCAGCGATCCGGGCTTTTACACGCTCGCGGAACAGGCGGCGAAAGTCATCACCCGCGATGTGCCGGATGACCCGGCTGCGCTTTTGCTCCTCGGACACATCCGTGACGCGCAACATCGTTTCGCAGAAGCAGAAGCCATCGCTCGCGGCCTGACCGCACGGCGGGAATTTGTCTTCGATTATGCGCTGCTTGGCGATGCTTTGATGGAGCAGGGGAAGCTCTCCGAGGCGGTGGAGGCTTATCAGAAAATGGTAGACTTGAAGCCCTGTTTGCAAACTTACAGCCGGGTCGCCCATATGCGCTGGCTTAAAGGCGACCTCAAAGGCGCGTTGGATGCGACGCGGCTCGCCGTCAGCGCTGGCAGCCCACGGGAACCCGAGCCGACTGCCTGGGCCTACACGCGTCTTGCCCTCTATCTACTTCAGGACGGCGATTTGACGCAAGCCATGACAAGCACGGATCTCGCACTGCAGTTCGCACCTGATTACGCCCCAGCTCTTCTGATGCGCGGCCGTCTCCTGCTAGGGCAGGCGAAACACGAGGAGGCAATAGCTCCGCTACAACGTGCGGCTGCGATCAGTCCCCTGCCTGATTATCTCTGGCCTCTCGCAGACGCGTTACGCGCCACTGGCCGAGACCCGGAGGCAAACGAGGTTGAAGCACGCCTGACGGCCACCGGGCCTGCGGCTGACGCGAGAACATTCGCGGTCTTTCTCGCGACGAAACGCCGCGACGCTTCGGTTGCGCAAAAACTCGCCGTGACCGAACTCGAGTCGCGTCAGGATATCTTTACCCATGATGCCGTCGCATGGGCGCAGCTTGCCAATGGTCGGGTGCAAGAGGCGCGAGACAGCATCGGCCTCGCCTTGGCCGAGAGCACAAAAGACGCCCGGCTATTCTATCACGCGGGAGCCATCGCTGCCGCGGCCGGAGAGGGCGCCGAGGCGCTCCAATACTTCGGAGAGGCGCGCTCCCTCGAGCAAATGTTGCTCCCCTCGGAGCGTCAGGATTTGAGCCGCCGTTCTGCGGCGCTTCTTGCTCGCGACTCCCAAATTTCGCTCAATCAACAACAACCCAACAACAGAGAAAAACACCACACACACTGAAATGAAAACAACCCTTCGCCACACCGCAGTTACGGGCATAGCGCTATTGGCGCTCGCCTTCGTGCTGCCTGCGCCAGCGCGCGCCTCCAGTCACATGGACGCCCCGCTTATCACCCTCGATCCCTCCGCAAATACTGCGGATGTGTATGCCTTCCTTCACAACCGCGAATCCGATGGCGCGAAAGTGTTAGCCACTTCGCTGACAGTTTATCCCTTCGAAGAACCAGGCGAGGGGCCAAACAACTTTCGCTTTGACGACAACGTCCTCTACGAAATCCACGTCGCGCTTGGTGCTGATGTCGCAGCGGGACAGGCAACGGTTTCCTACCAGTATCGGTTCACGACGACCTACAAGAATCAGAATACCATTCTGCAGGCGTTCCTTGGGGTGATTCAGGATGTAGACGATGCGAATCAGAACCTAACCCAGCGTTACACCGTTACCAAAGTGGATCGTCGCACAAGCACGACCACTGAGCTCGGCACAGGCATCGTTCCTCCGAATAACCAGGGCATCGCGACGCCGTTCTATAACGTAGGAAACAACGGCGAGAACGTGGCCAAGCCTGGTGTCTCCTCGGAACCGGCGCTCGATAAATACACTTTACAGTCTTTGGCCACTTTCACGGCCGGCAGCGCGACCTATCGCTCTTTCGCTGGTCAGCGCGAGGACGGGTTTTATGCCGACATCCAGGCGGTCTTCGATTTGCTTAAGTTCCGGAGCGGCAAAGCGACTTTCGATAGCCAGGGCGGCTTCAACCTCCACGAGATGGCGCTTGAGATTCCGCTCACCGAGCTCGGCGGCGATCAGCAAGTCGTCGGCGTTTACGCGACAACCAGCCGGATGTCGACGCGGGTGCTCACGGACGGCCCTGCTTCTTTAGGGACGACCAATACCGGCCCGTTCGTCCAGGTCGGACGCCAGGGCAATCCGCTCTTCAATGAAGGTCTTGTCGCTTTGGTGGATAAGGATCTCTACAGCCGCACTCAGCCCACTTCGGACGCAGCGCTTTTCGACAAATACGCACGCTCGCCTGAGCTCGCGAAGTTGATCAACGCCCTTGTTTTCGGCGGGACGACGACAGCGCCGGAAGAGAATCGGACCGACCTTGTGGGGATCTTCATTCCCGACGTGATCAAGGTGGATCTTTCCACCGCGGCGGCACGTCTGGCAGGCAATGGTAGCACCTCTGGAACAAATCCCGATGACGCGGGCTTTAGCCGTCTTGGGATTTTCGGTGGTGACACACTGACGAGCACGGTGCAGGCGGGATTCGGAAACGGCACGGTGTCCGGGGGTTGGCCCAATGGTCGTCGCTTCGGCGATGACGTTTTGGATATTGCTGTGACCGCGGTCATCAGCGATTTGCGCACCACGCCTCCGACCATCCGCTCCGCGGCCGGCATCGACAACGTGAGCAGAAATGACAGCGTCTTCAGTAAGGTGTTCCCATACGCAGGGACGCCGCACAACGGTCGCAACCACGACCATCACAACGTCAGCATCGCCGGCGGCGGATTTGCCAATCGCTTCCGCAATCTTTCGACGCGCGGGCATGTGCAGTCCGGCGATAGAGTTCTGATCGGAGGCATCATTGTGGGCGGAAATGCGACCAAGGAAATTGTCGTGCGCGGCATCGGGCCTTCTCTGGCGGACAAAAACGTGCCGACCCCATTGGCGGACCCGGTTCTGGAGATCTACCAGGGCGGAACGAAGATTGCCGAGAATGACAACTGGAAGACTGGGGGTCAGACCCAGGCGGATATTGTCGCGACCGGCCTCGCGCCAACCCGGGATGCCGAAGCGGCCATCCGCATTACCCTCTCGCCCGGTGTTTACACGATGATCGTGCGGAGCAAGGACGCTTCGACTGGCATCGGCCTCGTCGAAGCTTACGAAGTAGATTAAGGAAAGGCATTTCCTGTTGGGGCTGCGGGCCGATCGGGTTAATTCCAGATCGGCCCGCAGTATTTTCGGCGATTAATAAAGAGCGGTATGCATCTGTTCACGCGCTCCTGCGTAATGATGAGACTCACACTCCCGGGCGTGCTCGGCCTGGCATTGTGTGTCTCTGCGTTGGCGCACGACCCGGGGCTTAGTTCGGCGAATTTGGAGATCGCCGATGGCGCGGTAAACCTTCAACTAACCTATAACGAGCGGGACATCGCTGGCTTGGTCGGCGCGACGGTCGACGAGTTAAAGAGTGGAAGCGTCGAAGCTCGCGCTAAGCTGGACGTGGCGGCGCGTCGCGCCGTGCTGCTGCAGTTTGAGGGACAACCGCAGACACCAAATTCGATCGCAACCAGCACCGACCAAAACAGCAACGTCGAACTTCGGTACACCTTCACTTCGCCGGCTGCGATCGCCGAGATCGGTTTCGAATCGGCCTTGCTTAAGGAAATGGCGTTCGGTCATCGCCAGGCCTTTGCGGCCTTCGATTTCAGTGGACGTGAGATTGCGAGGAGCATTCTGAGCGGCCGCGAGAGCGGCACGACGTTCTCGCTCGGGAATTCCGCAACGCAGCAAGCGCCCGATTCAAAATCGCGTTTCTCCGCCTTTTCCTTCTCGGCGTCCATCACATCGTCACGGGCTATGATCATCTGCTCTTCCTCCTCGGCTTGCTCATTGTCTGCCGCACTCCGCGCTCGGCGTTGCTGCTGATCACCTGCTTCACCGTCGCGCATTCTTTCACGCTGGCCCTTTCGACGTTTGGCCTGGTGGATTTACCGGGACGCCTGGTCGAAGCGATCATCGCCGCATCGATTCTTTATGTTGGAATTGAAAACGTCGTTCGGCGCGACGGAATCTTGCGTGGCCGCTGGCTTCTTACTTTCGTCTTTGGACTGATCCATGGGCTTGGCTTCGCCGGCGTGTTGCATGAAATGGGAATCGCGAAACAAGGGCTGGGTGCAGCCGTCCCGCTGGTCGCTTTTAACTCCGGGGTGGAAGCAGGTCAGCTTGCGATCGCAGCCGTTGTCTTGCCCATCATCTGGCAACTGCGGCGGCGTCCTGGTTTCCTCAGGGTGGGTGTTCCGGCTTGCTCGGCGTTGGTGGCAGTCGCCGGTGCTTACTGGCTTCTGGAGCGGACAGTCTGGAGCTAACTTTAGACGCGCCGGAAACAAAACCGCCGTCCGCGTCTTGCGACGATGAACGGCGGCTTGCCTTAATCAGATTGCTCTGCGCCTACCAGATCGAGACTCGCTTATCCGCCGGCCGAATCATGGGAGCACCGTCCGGGATATTGAACGCCTTTTGAAACTCTGGCGTGTTCGAAAGAGGGCCGTTGCACCGGAATTTCGTCGGTGAATGAGAATCCACCATGAGCCGGCGTTTGATCTCTTCTTCGCGGGTATTTGCCCGCCACACCTGCGCCCAGCCGAGGAAGAAACGCTGCTCGGGCGTAAAGCCGTCGATCTTCTCGCGCTTGCCGCTTTTCTCGAGCGCCTTTTGCAGCGCCGCAAACGCGAGTTTCACACCTCCGTCGTCCGCGATGTTTTCGCCTAGCGTGAGCTCGCCGTTGATCTTCTGCCCAGGCAGCGGCTCGTACTCTGCGTACTGCTGCACAATCCTGTCCGCCTTTTCCTTGTACTTCGCCGCGGACTCAGGCGTCCACCAGTCGCGCAAATTACCAATCGCATCGAACTGCCGGCCCTGATCATCGAAGCCGTGCGAAATCTCGTGCGCGATAACGGCCCCGATCCCTCCATAATTCACGGCATCATCCGCCTTCGCGTTGAAGAATGGCGGCTGCAGAATTCCGGCCGGGAACACGATCTCGTTCTGGTTCGGGTTGTAGTAGGCGTTCACCGTCGGCGGCGTCATGCCCCACTCAGTGCGATCCACGGGCTTGCCTATTTTCTTGAGCTGACGCTCCGTTTCGAACATCGAAGCACGCATCGCATTCGCGGCGAAAGAGCTGCGGTCGATTTTCAAAGTCGAATAATCACGCCATTTGTCCGGATAACCGATCTTGACCGTGAAGGCTGCGAGCTTCTTCAGCGCCTCCTGTTTCGTCGCGTCGTCCATCCAATCGCGCGACTTGATGCTGTCGGCCATCGCCTCCTGGACGTTCTTGACCAGTTCCAGCATGCGGGCTTTTGATTCCGGCGGGAAATTATCGGCGACATAGAGTTTGCCCAGCGCCTCACCAACATTCGCATCGGTCGAGCCGATCACCCGCTTCCATCGTTCCCGCAGTTTCTTCGCCCCGGTCAGCGTGGTGCCGAAGAACCGAAACTCTTCGTTCACAAAATCGCTCGAGAGTTCTGACGCGCGCGACTTGATCAGCTGCCAGCGCAGATAGGCTTTCCAATCATCGATCGTCGTGGAGGTAAAAGCCTGGTTGACCGCCTTGAAGAAATCGGGCTGCCCAACATTAACCTCGCCTGGTTCTGTCACATCGATCGCCTTGAAATATTCGGCCCAGTTCCAATCAGGCATGAGCGCCTGGAGCTCAGCCTGCGTCATCTTGTTATAATTCTTCTCCGGGTTGCGCAGCTCGACGCGCGACCGAGCCGCCTGGGCGAGCGCGGTCTCGAAAGCCAGGATTTTTTTCGCACCCTCCGTCGCCGCCGCGGCCGGCTGGCCCGCCAGGGTCAGCATTTTGGCGACATGCTCGACGTACTGGTCGCGAAGCTTCTTCGAGGCCTCTTCCTCTTTCAGGTAGTAATCGCGATCTGGCAGACTCAAGCCGCCCTGATAGGCCTGGGCGATCGACATGGCCGCATTTTTATCATCCGCCCCGGAGCTGAAGAGAAAGAAGGCGCCCACCCCCTGTCTGTGCAGCCGCGCGACAGCTTGCAGCACGCCCGCGCGATCCTTGATCGCATCGATCTGTTTAAATTCCTCCGCCAGCGGCTTTGCTTTCGCGGCCTCGATGGCTTTCTCGTCCATGCCGCTGGCGAAGTAATCGCCGACCTTTTGCACTTCCGGCGCCAGTTTTGGGTCCGTCTTCGTTTTCGACGCCGTTTCGGCTACGACCCGTAACGCGTCATTATTCTGCTCGCCCAGTTCATTGAAGCTGCCCCAGCGCGGAAACTCCGGCGGGATCGGATTTTTCTTGAGCCAACCGCCGATGGCATAAGTGTAAAAGTCTTCTTCCGGCTTCACCGAATTGTCCATGTTACTCACGTCGAAGGCTGGAGGATCTTTGTCGATCTTCGGCTTCGCGGCATCGGGCGTGGCTGCCTGGTCCCCGGCCGGGGTGGCCACCGGTGGGATCTTGTCGGCCGGTGGTTTCGAGCCATCGCGCACGGTCGGCGGCGGCGTCGTCTTACCGCTGGGCTGGGTTTTCTGCGGGTCGGTTTGCGCGGGGAGGCTCCCGGCTACGCCTGCGATCACGAGGAAAAGAATGACGGTCCTGATCATGCGCCAACAAACGGCCAAAGGCGGCGATTGTCCAACTTCAGCGGCAGCAAAGGCTAACGAGACAAATAGGCCGCCGCTGCGAAAGGGCCATCGCTCCCGGGCGTCCGCCTGAATCCGACGCACTTCATTGAATCCAGGCTGGCGTTCTTCGCGTCCGCACTTTAGAAGTGGCCGCAACTCGAGAGCGTTTGTTGCTCCGAAGGCACTCATCCTGCATCTTTGAGACGTATGATCCCCGGGCAAAGCTCAATCCTGCGCATGTTTTGTGGGGCTCTTTTGCTTCTTTGCCTGACCGGTCCGAAGACCCAGGCGGCCGCGGAATGGCAGGTGATCAAGGTCGGACGTTGGGATTACCTCAGCGTCGATAACATCGCCAGGTTTTACGGTTTCGCGGGTGACGTTACACCCATCCACAAGACGGTGCGGCTCGATAACGGCAAGAACCAGCTCGAGGTCACGCTGGAAAGCCGCGAGGCGGTTGTGAATGGCGTGCGCAACTGGCTTTGCTTCCCGGTTATTCAACACACCGACGGCAAATTTCTCGTTTCGCGCATCGACCTCGCAAAGACAATTGAGCCGCAATTCCGCCCGCATCTCATTCGCAGCTTCGGAAAAATTAAGACCGTTGTCCTGGATCCCGGCCATGGCGGGGTCGAGAAAGGCGCGGCAAGCAGTTATGGAAACGAAAAGGAGTACACGCTCGACGTTGCGCTCAAGCTCCGGCCCCTGCTGCAAGCAAAAGGGTTCAACGTCGTCATGACGAGAGAGAGAGACGAGGTCGTCTCGCTCCACGAACGCGCCCGGATCGCCAACGCCACGCGCGACAGCATTTTCGTTAGCATCCATTTCAACGCGACCGATACAAACCCATCTGCCTCGGGGTTCGAAATCTACTCACTGACCCCGCGTGGCGCGCCCTCCACCCAGGATAACGCGATGCTCGGACACTTCCTTAACATGCAGGCCGGGAGCCCGGTCGATGCCCCCAGTCTCGTCCTCTCTACGTCCGTCTATCATGCCATGCTTGGCCACATGCCGGAGTTCGATCGCGGCGTGAAGCGGGCGCGCTTCGCCGTCCTGCGCCTCACAAATATTCCAGCCATTTTGGTCGAAGGCGGGTTCGTGACTGAGCGTGAGGAGAGCCGGTTGATCGCGACTAGCGCCTGGCGCGCCAAGCTCGCGCAATCCATCAGCGTCGGGATCGAAAACTACCGTGGCTTGGTCGAGAAAAAGCAACGCCCGATGATGCTCGCGGATTATCGCCGGCAATTCGATGGCGTGCTCGTGGCGCGCAATGCCACCGCCCCAACGTCCGCTGTCATACCTGCCAGCAATTCGCAATCGCTGACGCCGAGTGCGCAAATCACGGAACCGGTGCGGCGCGAACCTTCGCCACAGCTGGACGTCCCGTCCAACTTCACGGTCGCCGCGCCTCCCATCTCCGCTTCTTCTCCCGCACCGCGAGAGATCATCGCAGCGACCGAACATGAAGAGTCAATCAGCGAAATGCCTGCGCCCGGCGACCGGACGGTTGCTGACGTCGAAGCCGCGGATATCAGCATGCCGACCGCCGATGAACCTGCAGAAAGCGCACTCCCGCCGGATGCCGCCCCCCCAGCGGTGTCGCTTCGCAAGTACTGGGTGCTCAACTTCGATCCGCCGCCGAAGTTTCGCCAGTAATTGGGTCTCCGCCTCCTGTGACGGCGGTCTACGACCGCCTAATCCCAAGGGCAACCATGGTGACCTCTCGCCTCCACGGCAGCGTCCCATGAGCGAGACGCTACTCCCTAATCACAAAAGCTGAACGGCGGAAGGTTCCGATAATTTGAATATGACCTTGATCGCGTCTGCGGCGGACGCCACCGGCCTCCGAGTCTTCTTCAGCCTCTTACTAGTGTTAGTGCTCGCTGCCGGGTTCTACGCCTTCTGCCATCGGAAGCAATTTTCGGTTATCACGGTAGCGAGGGAGACACGTATGCCTCCGCCAATCTTCGGATGTGGCTGGTCATTCTCGTCTGGATCCATGCCCGTCATTATCACCGCGCTGATGATCTTTGAAGTCTAACCTCCGCCTCTTGCCACGCTGTAGCCGATCGGTGACACGATTCCTCGCGGGATCCTGACCGTGCCTTGCCGCGGCCTCGGTTGTAGGCCGCATCTCCCGACACGGCGAGTTGCGGCGTTGGATACGAAATGCGGCCACGTCCAGCCCGCCATCTTCGGTAGTTGACCGGCTTCGGTCCGGTTTCTAGTCTTGGCCGAACCTCCAAAACGAAAGGACCGATGAACAAACTGATCAGCTACACATTGATAGCCCTCTTCGCGACACTCGCCCTTGCGATCGCGGCACCCGAAAACGATCAAGCCATGACCAGGGAGAAAGCAGCCTGGCAGACCTACAAAGAAAAAAAGGAAGCCGACTTCCGCAAGATGATCGCGGACAACTACCGTGGCGTTTACGCCGACGCGATTTGCAACGTCGCCGAGGAGATGAAGGCGATGCAGCAAATCGACATCAAGTCTTTTGCGCTTAGCGATCTCAACGTGATCTCCACCGATCCGGACACGCAGATAGTCACCTACAAGGTGAACTTTCAATACAGCATGGGCGGAAAAGATGACGGTGGCGATCACAATGCCTGCTCCGTCTGGCAGAAACAGAACGCCGACTGGAAGGTGATCTTCCACACGAACGTCAAGGTGGAGAAGCCGTAGGCTGCTCCCGCCCGCTCAGCGGCGCCACGCGCGCTGACCGAATCCGTCTGAATCGGCCGCCTGAGCAAACCGGGTCGGCGACGGCGGGACTCTGCGCGCTCATCATTGACTTCGCCGTCACCGATCCTATTCTGGATTCGAAGCGGGGGAGCCATTGGCTGAGAGTTCGGCGAGAAATCGTCGGAGACCCTTTAAACCTGA
>JACCXA010000012.1 GCA_013697365.1 Chthoniobacterales bacterium | reverse complement strand
TCGCGGGTGCTGCGAAGGAAGCTGACGGCGTCATGCGGCAGGCGTTGAAACGGGCCGCGCGCGCGGCGTTCCTCTGGCCCGAACACGTGGCCGATTTGCTGAGCGCAGACCGCGCGCTGACGGAGCTATACGGCATCGGACCTTCGCTCGCGAACGCATAGAAGTTTGGATCGAGAAGCCTCCATTAATGCCACGCGTCCGGATCGGCTGCGGCGGGATTTCCTCACATTAGCCGACGCGCGGGCCGCCTTGAGCAAAAAAGCCGCAATGGGCGCCATTTCTTCGTGGCGACCTGCAGATGCACACACAGTGGAGTGACGGGTCAGGCACGATCGCGGAGATGGCGGCAATCGGGCGCGGAACGTGGCTACCAGTACATTGCGATTACGGATCACACGAAAGGCCTCAGCATTGCTGGCGGGATCAACGAGACCGAAGTCGCGGAGCAGGGGCTGGAGGTGGCGAAAGTGAACGCGACGAGCGCGACAACCGTGCTGCATTCTGTCGAGCTGAACCTCAATCCCAGCGGCGAAGGCGACATGGACCGGCCGTGCCTCGCTGGGCTCGATCTCGTGCTCGGCTCGTTCCACTCGGCGCTCCGCCGAAAGGACGATCAGACCGAGCGTTACCTCGCGGCCTTGCGCAATCCGACATCCAGATCCTGGGTCACCCCCGCGGCCGCGTTTACAACTTCCGCCTCGGCCTCACCGCTGATTGGCCGCGGGTGTTCGGCGAAGCGGCGAAGCTCGATAAGGCGGTCGAGATAGACAGCTACCCCGACCGCCAGGACCTGAATGTTTCGTTGCTGAAATTGGCGGCCAAGAGCGGCTGCCGCATTTCTATCGGGACCGACGCGCCTCACGCGTCACAGCTCAACTTCATCGATCTCGGGTTGGCGGCGGCATTGATCGCGAGGATCCCCGCGGAACGAGTCATCAACTTCCTCCCGCTGCCGGAGCTGCGGAGGTGGGTCGCGAGCGTTCGTGGGCGCAGCCTCTAGGGCGCCGCTGGACGAGGAAGAGACCGCCGCGGTTGTCGACGCAGGCGGATGACTAAAGGTGGTGGGGGATTACGCTGTTATTGGAGGGAAGCTACGATGCGGCTGACGAGAGCGGAAGGGAGCACGCCCAGAACAACGACCACGATCGCGAGCGCTAAGAGGGTGAGGCGTTGCAACCAGCTGATGTTTGCTACCGGGATCGCGGTTTCTGATTCATCCACAAGGACCAGCTTCGAAACAATGAGGTAATAGTAGAGAGAGATGAGGCTGCCGAAGAGCGCGAGGACGACGAGCCAGAGCAGACCGTGGGTTTCATCGGCGCGGAGGGCAGCGCTGAAGAGATAGAACTTGCCGAAGAACCCGGCGAGCGGTGGCAAGCCAGCAAGTGAAAGCATGAAGGTCGCCATGCAGCCGGCGAGAAGCGGTGAACGGGCGCGAAGCCCGACGAAATGCACGAAGTCGTCGCCGCCAGTTTCACGTCGCACGAGCGCGACGACGCCAAAAGCGCCGAGCAACGTGAATGCGTACGTCGTGGTATAGAAGAGTGTCGCGGAGAAGCCTGCGCGTCCGCCGGCGACAAGCCCGAGCAAGGTGTAGCCGGCGTGCGCGACGGCGGAGTAAGCGAGCAGACGGCGGACGTTGGTCTGCGCCAGAGCGACGAGATTGCCGAGCACAATCGAAAGTGCGGCGAGCGCGGCCAGGATTGGTGCCCAACCGGCGATCAACCCATGCCAGGCCGCGCTGCCCTGGATGGGACCAAGCCCAAGAAGCACAATTTTTCCAAGGACTACAAACGATGCGACCTTTGAGCCCGAAGCGATGAAAGCTGACGAAGGGATTGGGGAGCCCTGGTAGGCGTCGGGTGCCCAGAGGTGGAAGGGCGCGGCCGCGATTTTGAAGGCGAAGCCGATCAGCGTCATGACGAGACCCGCGGCGAGCAGCGGCTGAACCGGGCCAGTGGTGAGCTTTTGTCCGATCTCTGCGAGGCTGGTTGAGCCAGCCATTCCGTAAATGAAGCTGAGTCCGAAGAGCGTGAAAGCGCTCGCCGTGCTGCCGAAAAGGAAATACTTCAGCCCCGCCTCAGCCGAGCGCGGATCAGTTTTGTCGAAGCCAGCCAGGACGTAGAGTGACAGACCTGTGAGTTCGAGGCCGATGAAAATCATGAGCAGTTCTTCGCTCCCGATGAGCAACATCAGTCCGATGGTCGCGAGCAGAATCATGGCGAGATACTCGCCGTGATGCCGGCGCGAGGAGCTATCGCTGTGAGCCATGATGACTGTGAAGATCGCGAGCGTGAGACAGATTATTTTGAACAGAGACGTCAGTGGTGTGATCACCAGCATCCCGCCATAAAGGGTGGCCTCGGGCGGCAGTCTCAGAAGGGAGACGATGGCAAGGAATAGCCCGCTGGCGGCAATAAATGAGCAGAGGGCCGTCGAGCGGGTTTTGCTTAGGCCAAGCGCGAGGACAACCAGCGCCGCGACAGCGACGTGCACTTCGGGAAAAGCGAGCCTGAGCAGTTCCAGGTGGTTCATGGCTGGAGGAAGCGCATCGCTTCCACGGCGGGCGTGATCCGATCGAACAGGAACTTCGGATAGAGGCCGGCGGCGAGCGTCGCGAAAATGAGCAGCCCCGCTCCGAGTTTTTCGGGGAAGGTAATGGGGATTTGCGCAACCGGCTCTGTTCGGCCGAGCAGAGAATCGTGTGGCGCGGAAACGTTCCGAGGCGGCTCGTCAAAGAAGCTCTTCTTGAGAGCGCGTAGAGTAAACGCGGCGACCAGCACCATTCCCAACCCAGTGATCCAGACGGCATTCGGATAGGCTTTCCACGCGCCGATCAGGATCGTGATTTCCGCCGCAAATCCGCTGAAACCGGGGATGCCCATCGACGCAGCCGAAGCGACAACAAACGCGAACGCTGCGAACGGCATAGTGCGGCTTAAATTCATTGCCGACAGCGCGTCGAGGTCGCGTGTGTGGGTGCGCGCGTAGACCATGCGGCCCGCAATGGCGAAGAGAAGCGCACCGATCACGCCGTGGGAAAACATCTGGAGCACTGCACCCGAGGCGCCGAGTGAGTTTGCCGTGGCCAGGCCAAGCAGGACAAACCCCATGTGGCTCACGCTGGAATAGCCGATAACAAACTTCAGGTCGCGCTGCCGCAGTGCGACCGCCGCAGCATAGACAATTCCGATGACCGCGAGCATCGCGATCCAGTCGCGCCACATCTCGAAGCCTTGCGGGAAAAGATTCATCGCGACGCGCAGGGCGCCGTATGCGCCGAGCTTCATCACGATGCCGGCAAGCAGCATTGAGCCGGCGGTCGGCGCGGCGACGTGACCGGTCGGTGCCCAGGTGTGCAACGGCCAAACGCCGGCAAGAATTGCGAAGCCAAGAAACAAGACCGGAAAGGCCCAGGCTTGCAGCTGCGGTGGAAATTGAAATTGCGCGAGTTGTTGCAGATCGAGCGAGCCGGCGCTGGCGTAAGCCGCCAGGATTCCGATGAAAACGAGCGCGCCGCCCGCAAAGGAATAGAGCGTCAGCTTCATCGCGCCGTATTCCTTGTTCGTGGAACCCCAGATCGCGATCAGGAAATATTTCGGCACGATCACCAGCTCGTAGAAGACAAAGAGGAGAAAGAGATCCGCGCTGAGAAAGACGCCGTACGAGCCGCCGACGACGAGGAGCAACCAGAAGAAGAATTCGTTAGGCCGGTGTTGGACGTCCCAGGAAAAAAGCACCGCGCAGAAGGCGGTTAAGCCGGTGACAAGCGCCAGCGTCAGGCTAATCCCATCGACCGCGAGGTGATATTCCATCCCGAGCGCCGGCACCCACGGGATGCGGACGATCGTCATGAAAGTGGCCGTGTCGACCGATTTCAAAAAAGCCAACACGCTGATGACGAATCCAGTGCCGGTCGCCATCAGCGCGACCCAGCGCGCGAGGACACGCGGCAGAAAAAGCAGCACGACCGCGCCCGCAAACGTCAGGTAGAGAGCCCAGGCAATCATCAGACTTTGCGAGTCCGATAACGCGCAGCGGTCTCGCGAACATGGAATCCGATTTCGCGTTTCGGCTTTTGCGGCGGAGCCATGAGTCGTCGGATGGCATCCATGATGCCGGCGATTTGTTTGTCATGTCCGCCGACGCGCGTTTCTGACTCGGCAAACTTCCGCGCGAGCTCGCGATTGTTCTCAAGCGCACCACGCAATTGCACGAAGGCGCGCATGATCGCGATGTTCACCTTGACCGCGCGCCCGCTCTTCAAGACGCTCGAGAGCATCGCGACGCCTTGCTCGGTGAAGGCATGGGGCAATGCCCGTCGCCCGCCCCAACTTGATATTCCAATTTGGAATCTCAAGTTGGCTGCCTCCTCGCAGCTCAACCGAAACATGAAATCCTTTGGGAATCGGTCGCGATTCCGACCGACGGCCTTATTCAAGTTGCCCGTCGTGACGCCGTAGAGCTGCGCCAGATCGGCATCGAGGAGCACCTTTTGCCCGCGCAGGCCGACAATCGTTTGCGCGATTCGCTCGAGCGGGATGATCGCTTTTCGCGTCGTGGCCATCAGGCGAAGAGCTGAGCCAACCGAATCACGGTCGTGTTGAAGATGTTGAAGAGGAACTGCGGCGCGAGGCCGATTGCAAACATGAGCAGCGTGGCTGGAATAACGACCAGCTTTTCGTTTCTTCGTAAATCGGAAAACCCGCTACAGCTTTCAGCGAGCGGCCCGCTGAAGAGTGCCTGCATAGCGCGGAGAAACACGATCGCTGTGATGAGCAGGCCCAAAACAGCAACCGACGTGAACGCGGCGGCCACTGCGAACGAGCCCTTGAAGATCAAAAATTCGCCCATAAAGCCATTTAGTCCGGGCAGGCCGAGCGACGAAAACATCGCGACGCTCATCCAACCGCAAAGCAGCGGCGTTCGCTGCATCAGTCCGCCGAAGTCGCCGATGCCGCGAAGACCGCGGCGTTGCTCGAGCAAGCCGACATAGTAGAACAACGCGGCGGCGGTGAGGCCATGGTTGAAGATTTGCATGAAGACGCCACTGAGCGCGGCCTGCATTTCTACCGCCGGTGCCGTTGCGCTCGCGGTCACGGCGAAGAGGCCAAGCATGCAGTAGCCGAGATGGTTGATGGAGAGGTAGGCGACCATTCGCTTCAGGTCGGTCTGTGCC
>JACCXA010000300.1 GCA_013697365.1 Chthoniobacterales bacterium | reverse complement strand
CGCGCGCGCCCCAGCGGACGATCAATTGCTCGGCGACCGTGCGCTTCTCTTTCTGCGCAGCGAAGATCCCGAGCTGGCCCTTACCGAGAGCGAAGTTGCCGCCAAGCTGGCTCCATGGGCGGTGCGCCCGCAATTATTTCGCGCGATCTCACTGATCGAGCTTCGGCGCGCGGCAGAGTGCAAGGCACTCCAGGTGGATGAGAGACTGCGTTTGCAGGCGCTCACGCCCGAATTTCTGGAAACAATCAGCCGTCTCGATGCCGAAATCTCGGTCGAGCGCACCAACGCGGAACTGTATGTCGCGCGCGCGTGGCAGCTCAACGAGATCGGCCAGCCCCTGCTCGCGCTGCACGATGTGGACACGGCCTTGGAACACGACTCCAATTCCGCCGGAGCCGCGGCGGAACGAAGTTATGCTTTGATGAAACTGGGCCGCACCGAGGAAGCTTTCGACGCGATCAGGCGAGCCACGGAACTGGACGTGAATTTCTCGACCGCATGGCATTACCGTGGCGAGCTCGAAATGGGACGCGGCGATTTTTTGGCCGCGGTTGAATCACTCACGCGAGCACTGGGCATCAATCAGACCGCGGCCGCCCTCCGCAAACGGGAAGAGTCCTATGTAAAGCTCGGCCTTCTCCAGAAAGCAGAGGACGATCACCGCGCGCTCGAGGCGCTCCGCGCCCGCGAGTTGAAGTGATCGCCGCGCTTTCGCGCGTGCGGTTAGTCCAGTGTGACGGTTCGGTGATTGTCGGCGACAAAAAAACAGCTAGCCCCAGGCGACCGCTCTGCGTTCTAAAAAGCTTTCTCGATCCGGATGTTGCCGGTCCCGGCGCGCAGGGTCATTTCTCCCGGACCGCCACTGCCGAACGTGGTTCGCAATTCCTGCGCTTCGCCGTTTTCCGCGCCTTCTTCCGCGAAGAGATTCAGGACGCGACCGCGCGAACTCCCTGCCTCCAACCGGAGAGACGCCTCCTCCGGTAGTCCCACCCGCAGATCGCCGTCGCTGATCTCCCCCTGAAGCGAAAAGGGCTGCTCTTCCCACCAGGTGAAA
This sequence comes from Chthoniobacterales bacterium, assembly GCA_013697365.1. Lineage (GTDB taxonomy): Bacteria > Verrucomicrobiota > Verrucomicrobiia > Chthoniobacterales > UBA10450 > JACCTI01. The sequence continues at coordinate 9,451 of JACCXA010000300.1, read as the reverse complement.
AAAATATCCATTCCTCCCTCACTCACCGAAAGCTTGGTGGGGCTGAAGCAATTCCGAGCGAGCAGGCGCCCGCGACCGAGCGTCGCGTTGACCGAAGCGCCGCGCATCCCCTCAATCAGGATTTCGCCCTTCGCCAGATCAGACTGCGCCACGCTGCAATTCTGCGGGACAATAATGGTGTACTCCACCGTCCCGGAGCGGTCCTGGGTCAGACCGCCGCCGGGCGAAAGTGGCGGGATGATCGTTTCGATGGTCGCGATGTCGCCGCCGGTCGCGGTGTCGCCGGTCAGGGCCACGCGGATGGCAATCACGTCGAGGCGCGCCTTCGTGAAGGCCCGCTTGACGGCCGTGACCTTCATCTCGTTCTCCTCCGAGCCGTAGATGTAGATCCGGCCATCTCCGTTGCGCACGTGCAGCGTGACCGTGGCGCTGACCGGATAGGTTTCCTCCCACGTTTCCTGAAGGATATCAGCCCGCGCTGACCTGGTGGCGACAACAGAACACGCAAATGCGAGCACCATCGCTCCAGGCACCGCGATTCGCCCCAGCGTTATCCTTTCCCTTCCGCTACTCATAGCGGAGCGCCACCATCGGATCGACCCGCATGGCGCGGCGCGCCGGGATGTAACTAGCGAGCACGGCAGCCCCGCCGAGAAGCCCGACAACCGCTGCGTAGGTCGTGAAATCATTAGCGCCCACGCCGTACAGTAGCGCCTGGAGTAACCGGGTCGCGGCGATCGACGCGAGCAATCCAAAGGCCAGGCCGATCACGACGAAGGTGAGACTTTGCCGCAGCATCATGCCGAGCATTTGTCCGCGTTGCGCGCCCAGGGCCATGCGGATGCCGATCTCGCGGGTGCGTTGCGCAACACTGAACGCAATCACGCCATAGATCCCGATCGCAGCCAGGATCATCGCCACCCCGCCGAAAACGGCGAGCAAAAGCATATTGAACCGTGGCTGCGCAAGCTGAATGGAAAGGTAAAACTCCATCGGCCGCAGCAGCGGGATAAACAGATCTTTATCCACCTCCCGGACGGCTTTCCTAACGGACGCGTCGAGTCCGGATAGAGGGCTCGACGTCGTCTTTAAGACCAGGTCGAGCCGGCCAGTTGGTTGTTGTGTGAGGGGAAGATAAAATTCGGGGTCCGGCGCCGCATCAAGGGAATCATGCCGAGAATTCGCCACGACTCCGATCACTTCACACGGCGGCGCTTCCACATCCCGATCGAGCAGGACGTGCAGACCGACCGGATTGCGGTCCGGGAAAAATTTCCGGGCGAACGCTTCATTGACCATGATAACGGGCGGGGAATCGCTCGTCTCGCGACGGTCGAAGGCCCGACCACTCAGAAGCGGGATGCTCATCGCGCGGAAGTAATCGCCCGTCACGACCACATGGCCGGCCCCAGGATGATCGCCCTCGGGCACAGGAGCCGCCCCGCTGATCGTGAACGATGAAACGCGAATGCTCCCGCTCAGCGGCAGCGCATCGACTCCTCCGACGGCTTCCACCCCCGGAAGCAAGGCTAACTTGGATACAACTTGATCAAGTGCACGCATCTGCTGATCCGGTTCTGGGTACTTCGCGCGAGGCAACGAGAGCGACGCCGCCACCACCCGCTCCGGATCGAAGCCAGGATCGGTGCTGCGAAGAGTGAAGAAGCTCTTAATCAAAAGGCCCGCGGCAGTGAGCAACAAAAGCGAAAGAGCGATCTGGAAGACGATGAGCAGAGCGCGCAGGCGACCGGTGTGGAGGCCACCCGTCGAACCTTTCGAGCCTTGCTGCAGTGATTCATTCACCCTCGAGCGCGAAACCTGAAGCGCGGGAACCAGACCGAAAAACATCGTGCTCAAGACAGCAATGCCGAGAGTGAATGCGCAGACGGTGCTGTTGACGCTCAGGTGGCCGAGACGCCGGAGGCTGCGCGGACCGATCGCGCTCAGCACGTCGACACCCCACCAGGCCAGGAGCAATCCGCCGAGAGCGCCGAGCACCGCGAGGAGGAGACTCTCGCACAACAACTGCCGCACGATCCGCAGGCGGCTCGCTCCAAGGGCGGTTCGGATCGCAATTTCGCGCGTGCGGGCGGCCGCGCGGGCGAGAAGCAGATTGGCCACGTTGGCGCAGGCGATCAAAAGCACGAGCACGACGGCGCCAAGCAGAATCAACAAGGCCGGCCGGAGATTGCCCACGAGATCGGCGTGAAGCGGGACAACCGAGACGGCGTCCCAGTTCAAGTTCGTGTCGGGGTACTGTTGCCTGAGGCGGGCCAGGATCGTGGTCAATTCCGCGTTTGCCTGTTGCGTCGAGATGCCCGGCTTGAGCCGTCCGACGACCGAGAGAAAATGGTTGCCGCGTCGATCCAGCTCGGCGGTGCTCGCCGGCTGGAGCGGCAGCACGAAATCGATCGTGTCGCTATCGACCGGAAATTTCCAGCCGGCCGGCATGATGCCGACGACCGTGTATGGTTTGGAGGCCAGCGTGATTTCGCGACCCACGATTTCGGGAGCACCCGCGAAAGCTCTTTGCCAGAGCGAATAACTCAGCACCACCACCGGCGGCGCGCCGGGCTTATCCTCGTCGCGCGTGTAGGCTCGGCCAAGGAAGGGCGCGACGCCGAGGACATCGAAGATCTCGGATGAAATCGTGACCCCAACCAGACCCTGCGACTCATCGCCGTGATTGAGGACGCTGCGATTCCGGGCGAATGCCGCCATCGCGCTGAAGCTCTGGGTTTGATCGCGCAGATCCGCGTAGTCGGGGAATGAATGGTTGCTGTCGATCTTACCCTCACGCGACGAACCGCCCCAAACCATCACGAGGCGATCGGGATCTTTAAAGGGCAGTGGCCGCAGGAGCACGGTGTCGATCACGCTGAAGATCGCGCTGTTTGCTCCAATCCCGAGGGCGAGGGTGATGACTGCGATCGCGGTAAAGGCGGGCGCTTTCAACAACATGCGCAACGCGTATTGGAGATCGGCGATCATAGGTCTGGGCTAGCTGTTGTAGCTACGATTCGCGCCTCGCCGATTTTACTCATAACGCAGCGCCACCATGGGATCGACTCGCATGGCGCGACGCGCCGGGATGTAGCTCGCGAGCAGGGCCGCGCCGCCGAGAAGTCCGACAACAACTCCATAGGTTGCAAGGTCGTTCGCGCCGACGCCATAGAGCAACGCTGCCAGCAAATGCGTCGCCGCGGCCGCGGCGAGCAATCCAACCACCAGCCCGATAACCACCAGCGTCAAACTCTGCCGCAACATCATCCCGAGCATCTGACCTTTCTGCGCGCCTAGCGCCATCCTAATCCCGATCTCGCGGGTCCTTTGCGTAACGCTGTAGGCGATCACGCCGTAAATCCCAATTGCCGCCAGGAGCATGGCCACGCCAGCGAACGCGACCAGCAGCATCATGTTGAAACGCGGTTGCGCTAGTTGCAGGGAGAGAAACTTCTCCATCGGCTCGAAGGCCGCCACGAAGAGATCCTTGTCGACCTCATGCACGGCGTTCCTGACGGCCATATTCAAGCCCGCCGGATTTGCCACGCTCGTTCGGAAAACGAAATCGAGGCTACGCTGAGGATCCTGCCCGATAGGAACGTAAAATTCCGGGCCGGGCTCGTCGGTGAGATTGTCATGCCGCGTGTTCGCCACGACGCCGACCACCTCGCAGGGTGGCGCCTTGTCGTTATCCTGGTCGATCATGACTTGCTGCCCGATCGGATTCACATTCGGGAAATGTTGCTTGGCAAAGGCTTGGTTGATCATAACCACGAGCGGTGCGTCTTTCGTGTCGCGGCGATCGATAAAGCGGCCTGCGATGAGCGGGATTCGCATCGTTTGAAAGTAGTCTCCCGTGACCATGAGATGACCGGCGCCGGGATGCTGCCCCTGCGGCAACGGGGCAGCGCCGCTAACCATGAAGGACGAATTGCGAATGTTGTCGTTCAACGGGAGCGGATTCACCGCGCCCATCGCTTCCACCCCGGGCAGAGAAGCAAGCTTCTCGGTGATGCGCTCTAAGGTTCGGACCTGCAGATCGGGCTCCGGATACTTGACCCGCGGGAGCGAGATGGAGAGCGTCAGAACACGGTCAGGGTTAAAGCCCAGATTCGCGCCGCGCAGATTGAAGAAGCTCTTAATTAGGAGCCCGGCGCCCGCCAGGAGGAGGAGCGAAACAGCCACCTGCGAGACAACGAGGAAAGCGCGCGCGCGATGCGCCTGCACCCCGCCCGTCGAACCCTTTGCGCCCTGCTGGAGGGACTCGTTCACGCTGCTACGCGAGACCTGTAATGCCGGCACCAAACCAAAGAGCACAGTGCTCACGATCGCGATGAAAAATGTGAACGCGCAGACGGTCGCGTTCACGGAAATCTCGGCCAGGCGCGGAACTTCTCGCGGACCGACTGCGCTCAAGACATCCGTTCCCCACCAGGCGAGGACCAGTCCGCCAGCGCCACCGAGCAGTGCGAGCAAAAAGCTCTCGCAGAGCAGCTGCCGGATGATGCGCGTTCGGCTGGCGCCCAAGGCTGTGCGAATCGCGATTTCGCGGCTGCGCGCCGCCGCGCGCGCCAGCAGGAGATTGGCGACGTTGGCGCACGCGATGATCAAGACCAGCGCGACCGCGCCGAGGAGGATGAACAAGGCCGGTCGAACATCCCCCGTGATGCTGGCGTGCAACGGGACAATACTGACCGCACTGAAATTCGTGTTCGTGTCGGGATATTGCTGCGCAAGACGCGACGTGATCGTGTTCAACTCCGCTTCCGCCCGCTGCAGAGGCACGCCCGGTTTCAACCGGCCCACCACTTCAAGAAAATGTGCGCCGCGATTCTGCAATCCGTTTGCACCAATGACGAACTGCAGCGGCATGACGTAATCAATCCGCTCGCTTTGCACGGGGAACCTCCAGCCGGCCGGAAGGACGCCAACGACGGTATAACTGCGCGCGGTGATTGTGACCTGCTGCCCAACAATCTTCGGATCACCGCCAAAAGCGCGTTGCCAAAGTGAATGCGTGATCACCACGACCGGCGGCGCGCCCGGCTTATCTTCCTCACGCGTAAAACCGCGGCCGAGGAAGGGCGCTACGCCGAGCGTGTCGAACACTTCCGCATTGATCGCCACGCCTTCGAGCTCCTGCGATTCGCTTCCTTGCGTCAGGACCGCCCCCGCGCGCGTGTAACTCGCCATCGCAACAAAGCTCTGGCTTTGATCGCGAAAATCCGCGTAGTCGGGAAAGGAATGGACGTTGCGATCTCCTCCTCCGCTACTGGCGGACGCATGACCCCAAACCATGACGACGCGGTCGGGGTCGGGAAAGGGTAACGGCTTGAGCATGACCGTGTCGATCACGCTGAAGATGGCGCTGTTCGCGCCAATCCCGAGGGCGAGGGTGAGGGCGGCGACGGCTGTGAAAGCGGGAGCTTTCAGCAGCATGCGGAGGGCGTATTTAAGATCGGTGATCATGATGTCAGAGGTGGGTTCGAGATAATCGTTTGGTTAATGACCGCAGTTCGCTCAGTCGTCCGCTTCATGTCTTGTGGGCGGCCTCCAGCAGCTGCTTCGCGATGTCGTGACTGCTCGTTCCGGCATTGGAAGCATTGGTTAGGACGATGACGGTCAGGTCTCGATTCGGTTCGTAGAGGATCGTCGTTTGAATGCCGCGCGATCCGCCGTTCCAATCAAAGAGTGCGCCGGGCTTCAACTTGATCCGTGCAAACTCCGCCGGCTGATTGGTCATGACGGCGAAACGACCCGTCACCACTGCATACATAAACGTTCCAAGATCCTCCGCGCTGGCGGCGACCGCCCCCGCAGCGCGCGCCCACGCGTTGTAGTGTTCGAGGCCGGCGCTCAGATTCACCAATCCATCCGGGCGAATACTCTTTCGGCCGAGAAATGGTGAGGGCGGTTTCTTGTCCGCTGCCTGCGGCCGCGCATAACTATCCCCGATTTCCGCCGCCCGAAAATCCGCGCCCTCCACTCCCGCCGTTTTCATTTTGAGCGGGACGAAGAGAACCTCGCGGAACAATTGCGCAAATGACTTTCCTTCACGGTGTTCCAAAATCATCTCCAGCACGATGTAGCCCGTGCTCGAATACGAGATCTTTTCACCCGGCCGCCCCGTCGGCGGATGCCCGGGCTTTTTTGTGTAAGCCAGGAGCTCAACGTTCGTCCAGCTTCGGGACCCACGACGGGGATCGGAGAAGAGATCAGCGAAGAAATCCTGACCGTCTTCTCCATTGAAATTGTGCAGCCCGCTCGTGTGATCGAGCAAATGCGCCACCGTGATTTCCTCTGCGTGCGGAACTCCCGCCAGCGCACCGGGTGGTAATAGAGCTACTGCGCGATCGGTTAACTGAAAGCGTCCCAGCTTTACGAGTTCCAGCGTGACGGCGGACGTCATCATCTTGGTCAGACTCGCGAGGCGGAGGCGGTCGGCGGCCATCATGGGCTGATCGTTCTCCACGGAGGCAAAGCCGGCCGTTCCGCTCCAGCGGAATTCGCCTTTGCGCACGAATGCCTGCACACCGGGCAAGCCGGCGGAGACAGCCTGATCGATGAGCGGCTGATATTTGCGATCGTCCTCGACCAGCGTTGCCGAAACAGACTCGACGAACAATGCGCAGCTGCCCGCGACAACACAGAGGTAAGTGTGGCCGCTATTCATGCCGAAGCGCCACCATCGGATCGACCTTCATGGCACGCCGCGCCGGGATGTAGCTGGCCGCTAAGGCCGCAAGCGCCAGGAGCGCAACAACTCCAGCGTACGTCGCAATGTCGGCTCGGCCGATCCCATACAACAGAGTTGCCACCACCTGCGTCGCCGCAAAGGCGCCTGCAATCCCCGCGGCGATCCCGATCAGCACGAGCCTAAAACTCTGGCGCAGGATCAACGACATCATGTCCGCGCGCTGGGCACCGAGCGCCATCCGGATGCCGATCTCGGTCGTTCGTTCCGACGTAATGAACGCCATGATGCCATAGAGCCCGACCATCGCCAGGGCCAGCGCCGCTCCGGCAAACACGCCCAGCATCAGCATGCTAAAGCGGCGGTTATCGAGTGACGCTGAGACGATTTGCTCGAGTCGCTCGAACTTCGTCGGCATCTCGGGATCCACGGCGCGGGCCTCTCGCCGCATCGCCGCGATCAAGGCCAAAGCATCGCCCTGGCCGCGGAGCACGACAGCAAATTGCGCCGCGTGGCGAGCCCGCTGGAGGTAATGCACGTAAACCATCGGGCGCGGCTCCGCGTCCAGACCGTTGTCCCGCACATCACCGACCACGCCGACGATGTGGAGCAAATGCAAATCGCCATCCATCCCGCCAAATTGTAATTGCCGGCCGATCGGATTCTCGTTCGGCCAGGTCCGCCGGACGAACTCCTCACTCACGACCGCCACGTGCCGGGCATCAGCGCCATCGGAGTCCTGGAAGAGACGCCCCTGCCTGAGCGGAATTTCCATCGCGCCGAAATAACCGGCGCTGGCCACGCGGAATTCCGCATCCCCCAGCTGGGAACTTCCGGCTAGGGCGGAAAACTGCTTCGTCAACTCAGCGATCGTCTCCGCCGGCTTGGAGCCGTTGTCGATGATGAAGGTGCCGTTGCCGCCATGGCCGCTCATGGGTAGCGCGCTGATCCCCCCGGCCGCAACCATCCCGGGCAGTCCGTGCAAACGTTCAAGCAGGCGTTGATATGTTTGCGCAAGACGAAGTCGATCCGCAGGCTCTTCCGGATCCGGCTGCGAGATACTCATCGCGATCACGCTCTCAGGTCGAAATCCTGGGTCCACTTCGAGCAAGCGCTGGAAACTCCTGCCCAACAGGCCCGCTCCGACCAGCAGCATCAGCGTCAAGGCCACTTGCGAGACAATCAATATATTGCGCACGCGCGTCCGCGAACGGCTGCCGGCCTGCCCACGGCCGGCCTCCTGCAAATCGCTTTGCAGTTGTCGACGCGAGGTGTGAAACGCCGGCACCAGGCCGAGCACGACGCCAAGGGCAATCGAGATCGCGAGGGTGAAGAACAAGACGTTCAAGTTCACTCCGATCCTGCCCACGCGTGGCAGATTGCCCTGATAAAGTCCGACGATCAGATCAACTCCCCAAAAAGCGAAGACCACGCCGGCAACTCCCGCGATCAGCGTCAAGAGCAGCGATTCGACGATGAACTGCCGCGCCAGTCTCGCGCGCGACGCCCCCAGCGCAGCACGCAACGCGACCTCCTTGCGCCGCGCACTCGCACGCACCAGCAACAGATTTGCGACATTCGAACACGCAATCACGAGCAACAGCCCCACCGCGCCGGAGAGAACCAGCAAGATGCCGCGCACATCCTTCACCATTCGCTCCCGCAGCGGCGCGATCCCGAAACTGGCCGCGTCGGTGCCCGTGCCGTGCTCCGCCTTTAGCTGCCGGCCGATCGCGGCTACTTCGGCCCTGGCCTGCTCGATCGGAACTCCCGGGATTACTCGACCAATGACCCGGCTGTTGTGACCGGTGCGCGACTCGTTAGGCGGATAAATCTTCCGGGGGAACCAGACATCCACCTCCGGCGGAAAGCCGACATCCGGCGGCAGGACGCCGATAACGGCGAAGCTGCGATTGCCGAAGCGTAGCGCCGTCCCTTCCAGGTTGGTGCGGCCGCCGAGCAACCGTTTCCAGAATCCGTGGCTGACGACTGCAACCTGTCGATCCTGCGGTTCTGCCTCTGAACCGAAGACTCTTCCAAGCACGGGCGTGACGCCGAGGACGCGGAAGAACTCCCCCGATACGCTGGAGATGGTGGTGCGGACTGGTTCGCTCCCGCCAGAGACGGCGTCCGGCATGACGCTGTATTGCGCGAGGGCGTCGAAGCTGCGGCTGCGTGCTTTGAGGTCGAAGAAGTTCGGATCGGCCACGGGCATGCCGCGGCCGTTTTCGTTCAGCTCACGCACCTCAACGATGCGTTCCTGCTGCGGATACGGCAGAGGCCGCAAGAGCACGGCATCGAGCACGCTGAAGATCGCGGTTGAGGCGCCGATCCCAAGCGCAAGAGTAACGACCGCGACCGCGGTGAAGCCCGGCTTCTTGATCAGCGAACGGATGGCGTATTTTAGGTCAGCGATCATCGCGCGTTTCCTGTTCCGGGGAGCGCACGCGTCCACGCGTGCTGGTTGAAGCATTCTGCCGAGACGGACTTTCGTCCGCTTGATGAGAGGTCAAACGTTCTCGCCTTCTGCGACGCTGACGAAAGTTCGCGAATTCGGGACGAATTCGCCAGCACGCTGCAAACGTGCGCTCCCCGGAAGTCACTCATATCGCAAGGCCACCATCGGATCGACGCGCATGGCGCGGCGCGCCGGGATCAGGCAGGCAGCGAGCGCGACCGCCACTAACAGAAGCGCGAGCGCGATGAATGTCGCGGTATCGGTGGGCGCGATCCCGTAAAGGAACCGGGAAAGGA
>JACCXA010000277.1 GCA_013697365.1 Chthoniobacterales bacterium | reverse complement strand
CCGATATCGCCTTTGAAACCGCTTCTAATCAACGTGACAGCAACGCAAGGAAGGCAGTCGGCGCGCACCCGTGAAGATTCGAACTTCAAACCTTCTGATCCGTAGTCAGATGCTCTATCCAGTTGAGCTACGGGTGCTCAGCGGATGCTTATTAGCGGAGGAAGAGAAAGGCGTCAAATAGCAGGGGCGGCTTCGCATCCAGCCAGCTTTGGGGCGCGTTTCCGACCGCAAAACGGCCACCATCAGTCGCCAGTTTAACCCTCCGCAACTTGGGAAAAATTCGTGCGCGATGTCCGTTGCAAAAGGTTTTGGGGATGTTACTCGTTCCGACGTTATGGCTGAGCTGATCAAAGCGGACCAACTGAAAACCCGCCTGAAAAAGATCCCGGAATGGGAACTCGAGAAAAAACACATCGAGCGGACCTTCGAATTCGATGATTTCTCCGAATCGATCGATTTCGTGAATGCAGTGGCCGAAGTTTCAGAAGATGAAGAGCATCATCCAGACATGGACATCCGCTACAACAAGGTGCGGCTGCTTCTCTCGACTCATAGCAAAGGCGGCCTAACCGACCTTGACTTCGCTCTTGCGGAGCGCATCGACACTCTTTCCGAGTAGGGCGCTGTGCCCGACGCGGCGCAGCTCGTTAAAACGCCCAGCCGGGCGCGTGTCTTGATCGCGACGGTGATTGTGATCGTAACGATCCTCGCGGTCTGGAAGGTAATCGATTACCGGACGAAACCGCCCCCGCCTCCCAGCCCGACCGGGGCCTCTGCCCAAAGCTCGTCGCCCTGAATCGCGGCGAGACATGGCCGGTCTCGTAGGGCGGACGACCTCAATCACAAGCCCGACCTTCATCGGCGTCGATGTATTCAAACATCGTTTGGATGTCGGATCGTTCCGCTAAACCGGACTCCCGCTTCCTCCGTTCTAGCGTCTCAGTAATGTCGTCATTCCAGCCACACTTCCGCATAAATTCATTCCAGACCTGAATCTCAGCCTCAGACGGGCGAACGCCGTGGGTGAAGCACCAGTGGAGGACTTCCTCATCGGTCTGACCTCCGGAACCGAATTCGATCAGTTGCGAGTAGTCGACGCCCAGGAAGGCAGTGCAACGGGCATCGAACCCCTTGCCCAGGTTTGGCTGATACTCGCTTGGAAGCTCTCCGCGCCGGTGAGCACCGATCTTGTCGAGCATTCGTCCGAAGTAAACGATTCCGCCGACTTTCGCACTTGGACTCCGAACCGGTAAATCACTCATGGGTAGCTGTCTTCATATGATCTTACTGCGCTTACAGCTGCAAATCGACAGCTGTCAAGGTTCCTGCTTGTCGCGCTGATTCCAATACCGGAGCTTGCTCGCATGGATCGGATCGTGGGACTCGAGACCGAATACGGCTGCCTGGTTAGTGGCGGAAGCCCTCCAAGCGGTGGCGAAGCCTGGCCTGCCAAGGTGAGGAATTATCTGTTTCGAAAGGCGGGCCTCGGCGCGATTGACCTTCATTATCGAGACTACGAAGAGCCGCCCGGCAACGGTGGATTCCTGCTCAACGGCGGCCGGATTTACCTCGACATGGGTCACATCGAGTATGCTTCTCCGGAATGCCTCCACCTCAGAGATGTGGTGGCATACGATCTCGCGGGCGACGAATTGCTGCAGGCCGCGCTCAATGACCTTGGCATCGCAGATCGTGTCTCCTTTATCAGGAACAATGTCGATCATTACACGGGGGCGACTTTCGGCTGCCACGAGAATTATCTGATGAAACGCGAGGCGCAGTTTACGCCGCCGGTGCTTGGAACGCTGCTCACCTTCCTCGCCACTCGGCAGATCTTTACCGGCGCCGGCCGCGTCGGGCAGGCGAACCCGCTCGCCTTCGATTTCGAGCTCCCGCAGTCAGAGACGCCGGTCGATTTCCAGATCAGCCAACGTGCCGATCACATCGTGAACGACATCTACCAGTGGGTGCAGTTCAACCGCGCGATCATCAATGCGCGGGACGAGCCGCTGGCGGACTACCGGAAGTATCGCCGGCTGCACCTGTTGATTGGCGACTCAAACGTCAGCCCATTCGCAACTGCGCTGAAGATTGGAACGACCGCCTGTGTGCTCTCGCTTCTCGAGCAGGGCCGGCTGACAAAGAATCTAAGTTTGCTCGATGCAGTCCAGAGCACGCGCGACGTTTCGCGCGATCCGACGAAGAGGTGGCTGGTGCGGCTGGAGAACGGCGACACTATCGGCAGCCTCGATCTGCAATGGGAATTCCATGAGCTGGCGCGCAAACATCTTTCCGGACAGGACGAGGAGACAGACTGGATTCTAGAAAGCTGGAGCTACACCCTCCATGCGCTCGCCAGCAAACCTGAGGCGCTGGTGGGGGGTGTCGATTGGATCACCAAGAAGTGGCTGCTCGAAACCTTTATGGCCGCCGAGGGCCTCGAATGGAGCGACCCGTGGTTGCAGAGCCTCGATCTGGAGTATCACAACATCGATTCTGCCAAAGGTCTTTTCTCCGGAGTGCAGGCTGCGAAACGAATCGGGGAATGGAACGACAGCGTGCGGAGGCCGCTAGCCCGGACGACTCCGCCCGCGAACACACGCGCGGTCGGTCGTGCGCACGCAGTAGCCTGGTTCCGGACGCGGAAGCACCCATATGTGATCAACTGGGATTCGGTCGCTTCCGAAGGCCGCGATTTCCTCGTCATGGGTGATCCGTTTCAGACCTATGAAAACGAGATGACGCGGTTTTTGGAAGACGCATTCCCCGCGGACACCGGCGTTGCGGCTGAGTGAAATTGCAGCGCAGGGCGCGGGCCTACTCAAGGCGCTGCAGGGCGGGGAGCCCGTAATTTTCCTGCATGCCAGCGGCTTCCGCGGACACCTGCTTCATGTCCAACGCGAGCTGCTTTGGATCTTCATCGGTCTCGATCTTCAGGAAGCCGCCTTCCAGCGGTTGCTTTGCTGCTTCGGCCACATCACGCAGAGACTTCACCTCTTTGCCGTTCACCTTCTGCACTGTGAGGTACGCGAGCTCATCGTAACCAATCGTCGAGTTCGCCGGCAGTACCTGACTGAGAATAACGACTCTGCGATTTCCTTCCGGAAAAAGTTCGCCCTGAAATCGATCCAGGTAGACGAACTTCTGCGGAGCATCTTTAAGCCAATTATTGCCCCACTCCTTCAGGTACTGCCGCGAAAGCTCTTGGAAAATCAGGCCGCCAAGAACGAAGTAGGAAGGGGCTTGATCCAGATTGTAAGGCGGCACGACGTAGTCCTTCGCCGCACGATGATCGAGCATAACATCGAGTCGCATCGGCTTGCCCGCCCGCTGCACTTGAAAGGAGAGGGTATCGCCCGCGAAGGCCCGCGACGAAATCAGGTTAGTAAACTCAATTTTCCCGTAAAGCGGATCAACGTAGTTGCCGTTCTGATCGATCTCATTGTCGCCTATGGAGGTCACGACGTCTCCCACTTGCAGGCCAGCTTTCACCGCCGGCATGTTCGGTTCCAGACTCGTGACATAGACGCCGCCAGGCTTTCCGCTTTGGCCAGCGAACTTTCGCAGCTGTGGATCTCGGGTCGGAAAGAAGCTGAAACCGGCGGACGGGAATCCGCGATAACTTTCCGTTTCCGCAGCTTTCAGGAAGTGCGCGATGATTGGTGCCGGAATGGCATCGAGAAGCTGTGAGCGCGGATCGTAACGCAGCAACAAGCCCGCGAGCTTGTTATTCTTCACCAGTGGAATCGTATAACTGTTATCGCGATACTGCATTGTCATGCTGATGCGATAAGTCAGGAACTGGCCGACATCGGCCGGATAACGCGTCATCTGAATGGTGGTGACCAGTCCATCCGTCACCGCGAGGGCGCCGGTCGGTTCCAGTTGCAAGGCCGCCAGGCGATCGCCTACGACCGTGTCGAGCGCCAACTGTAGCGGTGCCAACCCATCGAGGAACTTTTTATCCGTTGGTTCGACCAGGGCAAGGTTCGCCTCGTAATCGACGACCATGACTTGCGCCGCCATCTTTTCGCCGGTCTCGGCGCGTTCCAGCTCGACGTAATTTTGGTTGGCAATCAAGTCCGCCGTGACAAGCACTCGACCTTTGGAGAGGACCGCGCCCAGTGCTCGCTTCGAGAAAGGCGCCTTTTTTTGCCAGGGCCGCTGGTAGTCATACGGTTGACCCGTCACGTTCACCCTGACAAGCGACAACTCTTTCGGCTTTACCGACGGGACACTAGTGGCGGCTTTCCTGGTTTGGCCCGATGCAATTCCGCAAACCAGCGTCAGCAGAACCGTAGCGAGTTGGAGAGAGAAGAAGACGCGCATTAAATCTGACTTTCGTCGATGGGAGGCTTGGCCGGGGGCGCTGCGTTCAGGTTTTGCTCTGTCACGACATTATAGCGTTTCTTGATTCGCTCTCGCGCCGCTTCCACTTCCTGGCGATCCAGGACAAGAGGCGGGCCTTCTCCAATCATCCGAACGACAAACCGATCGGCTGGAGCAGCGAAGGCTTTGGCCAGATCGTCGAGCGTTCGGATCTTTTCGCCATTCACCTCATTTACGATCTGCGCTCGAAATGGTTGAAGGTATGTATTGATTGCATCGGGCAGAATGTTCGTCAGGACGATGACCTCAGGATGTTTGAGGTAGATTTGTTCCATGACGTAGAAGTCAAAGTAATGCCGGAGCCGTAAGTCCTGAGGTTGATAAGCCTGAATCAGGTCGAGCGAGAGCGGCTGAAAAAGGAGACCGCCGTACACGACATAGCGCGGCCGGACATCATAGTTGTGTCCTTGAATCGAGAAGGGCCAGACCGGCCCGAGCTCCACATTTGCCGTCAGCGGTTGCTTGTCGCGCAGGATGTCCAATTTGACGATGTCCCCCTTGAACTTTCGCTCCACAACTTCGGGCATTTCGACGCGTTCACCTTCCAACTCGACGAAGGAGTCGCTCGCGATCGGATGATCATCGATAGCCAATAAGACGTCGCCGGAGCGAAGCGCTTTTGCTGAAGTGCTCGCGGCGATGACGGTATTGACGAGCACGCCCCGGTCATCGTCCTGCAAACCAAGGAAGCGTCGTTGCGCCGGATTCTGCAATTTGGAATAGGTGATCCCGAGGTCGACGTATTTGTCGTAACGCCCGTCCGTCACGTCTTTCAGGAAGCGCGTAATCACGGGAGTGGGAATCATGTACGCCACGCCCTGCGCGACATCGCCGCTATAGCCCTGGAAAGCGACGCCCACGACTTTCCCATTTTGCATGACTGGGCCGCCGCTGTTCCCCGGGTTGATTTGCGCGCTGATTTGAATCGCGAGGTGCTGGTCAATCGAGGAATGCGTGTAAAGCTGGAAGT
>JACCXA010000271.1 GCA_013697365.1 Chthoniobacterales bacterium | reverse complement strand
TGGATGTCGAGGAGGGCGCGGACATTTTGATGGTGAAGCCAGCTCTGCCCTACCTCGACATCTTGTGGCGCGTGCGGGAGCGCTTCGGCAAACCGACTGCGGTCTATCACGTCAGCGGCGAATTCGCCATGGTGAAGGCGGGAGTTGCGAACGGCTGTTTTGAAGAACGTGCCGCGGTGCTCGAGATCATGACCTCCCTCAAGCGAGCAGGCGCGGATCTAATCGTTACCTACTGGGCCAGGGAGCTGGCGGAATGGACGCGGAATTAAAGCCGCGGCGCGGCGAAACTGACGCGCACCGACGTCTCAAGCGCCTCGCCGTTCTCTGGGCACAGGCGCAGGGCTACACGGCCTGCGCTATCGAGGTGAGTCTTCCGCAGTGCCGCTACCGCGCGGATGTGGCCGCATACCGCGCGCGCGGAGGTGAGCCCGGGTTAACCGCAATTTTCGAATGCAAACAGGTGCTGTCCGATCTGCGTCGGGACAATTGCTGCACCTCGGCGGCGCGCGAACGTCTTGCGACCGTAACCAATCGCCGCGCCGTCCTTGAACGACACCTGCGCGTTCACTACCCAACGTTACGCGCCGGTGACTCACTCTTTCCGGAATTTGATTCCGTTGACTTCAGCGCGATCGAGCACCGCGGCTACAGCCGCGTGATCCGAGAAACAGCCACCCTGCAGAAGCGGCTACGTGGTTCGACGAAGTTTGAGTGCCTGACGCGGTATCGATGCGCGAATCTGCTCTTCCTCGTCTTGCCTAACGAGTTGTATCGTGAGCCGGAACTCCCCCCTGGCTGGGGCGCGCTCGTCGAGTGTGGAGGCTCGCTTTCCCTTCGGCGCAAACCGATTTGGAACGACAGCTCGTCGGAAAGCCGGCTTCGTTTTTTGCAACGAATCGCCGTCGCCGGAACGCGCCACCTGAATCGACAGCTGGAGATCAATTTCGATCTGATCCAGGCTGAGCGTCAGCGCGGAGCTTAGCCGTCAAAGCGCTTCTTCGAGGAGATTGCGTCCGGTCATTTCCGGTGGCTGTGCGAGGCCGAGCAGGAAGAGGAGCGTGGGTGCAACATCGGCTAGGATGCCATCGTGCACGCGAAAGCGGCCCGCGTCTTTGGCGACGTAGATGAGGTGGACAAGGTTTGTTGAGTGCGCCGTGTTCGGAGACCCGTCGGCATTGCGCATCTGCTCGCAATTGCCGTGATCCGCGGTGATTAAACATTTACCGCCCAGCCGGAGCAGCTCAGGAACGATGCGGCGAACGCATTCATCGATCGTCTCGACGGCTTTGACTCCGGCGCTCACCACACCCGTATGGCCGACCATATCCGGATTCGCGAAGTTCAGGATGATAAGATCATACTGAACCATACTGGCCAAAACAGTATCCGTCAGTTCGCGTGCGCTCATCTCCGGCATCAGGTCGTACGTCGCGACTTTCGGCGACGGAACGATCTTGCGGTCCTCGCCGGGAAATGGCTGCTCGATTCCACCGTTAAAGAAATAGGTCACATGCGGGTATTTTTCCGTTTCTGCGATCCGCAGTTGCTTCTTCCCGGCGGCGCTCACGACTTCACCAAGAAGGTGGACGAGTGGCTCGGGCGGGAAAACATACGGCGAGGAATAGGTCGCGTCGTACTGAGTTAACGTGACGTAGTCGATACAGGGCTGGAATGTACGGTCGAAGCCATCGAACTGCGCCTCTAGGAAGGCCCGCGACAGCTGGCGCGCGCGATCGGCGCGGAAGTTGAAGAACATCACGACATCGCCATCTCGGACGCGCGGCCGATCAAAATCTGAGAAGATCATCGCAGGCATGAATTCGTCTGTGGTCCCGCGCGCGTACTCTGCCCGGACCGCCGCGGCGGGATTCAGCTCCGAGCGGTCGCCGCGTCCGAGGACGATCGCATCCCATGCGAGCTTGGTTCGCTCCCAGCGGCGGTCCCGGTCCATTGCGTAATAACGGCCGACGACAGTGGCAATTTTGGCGCCGGTAGGCGCCAGCGCCGCCTCGCTACGCGCAAGGGATTCCGCGCCACCGGTTGGCGAGGTATCACGTCCATCGCTGAACGCGTGGACCAGAATGTCGCTGACACCCGCGGCTTGTGCGGCGCGCGCCAGCGCAATCAGGTGTGCGTAGTGGCTGTGGACGCCGCCGTCCGAGACGAGGCCGAGAAGATGGAGGCGGTTCCCACGCGCCGAGGCAAACGCTTGGTGCAAGATTGCGTTTCGACTGAGGTCGCCCTCTTCGATGGCCTTATTGATCCGTGTGAGGTCCTGATAAACGATGCGTCCGGCGCCAAGGTTTAGATGACCCACCTCCGAGTTGCCCATCTGCCCCGGCGGCAAGCCCACGTCGAGGCCGCTCGCGCTTAGTTTTCCTCCCGGAAATCTGCGGTAAAGCTCGTCGTGGAACGGTGTGCGCGCGAGCAGTGTGGCATCGCCATTCGCCTCTCGTTCCTTATCTCCACCGGGATTGATTCCCCACCCGTCGCGAATCAGGAGCATCACCGGCTGAGCCATGGCGGCGACTTTGCCGACCCCGGTGCGGACGCACAAGCGGGTTCTTGCGTTGACATCACGGCGAGGCGGCTTCTTCATCGGTGGGATGAAGTGGCGCAATCAGTTGCTCGCGCTCTTCTGTCTAATCGTCTTCTTCGCGTTTGGCGTTTTCTATTTTCGGACCTGGGTGGTGCAGAAGCCGTTTGGGATCATTCTATTCATTGGTGAAGGACTGGATTCGAGCCGCGTGGCGGCGGCACGAATTTATGCCGGAGGGCCGGGAAAGCCGTTAGCTCTCGATTCGTTCGCCTACACGGCGCTTCTGAAAAATCACTCGAAAGACTTTGCGACGCCCGATCAGGCAGCGGCCGCGACCGCGCTCGCTACTGGCGTGCGAGTTAAAAATGGTGCAATCGCCGTCGACGAAGACGGAAAGGCGCTGGAAAACCTCCTCGAGCTCGCGCGGCGCAGCGGTCGGATGACTGGACTCGTGACAAACACACTCCTGACCGACGCAACGCCCGCCAGCTTCTATGCCCATGCCGAGACTGGCGTCGATCGGGAGGGCCTCGCACGCGACCTAGTCGAGAAGGCAGACATTGACGTCGTGCTCGGGGGCGGCTCGGCGGATTTCTTCCCGTCGGCCAAAAATGGACGTCGCACCGATGGAAAAGATCTGCTTCTCGAGCTCCGCAGCGCCGGCTACGACCTCGTGCAGAACCGGGAGGAGCTGGAAGCCGTCCCACGCTGGCGCGCGGCGAAACTCTTCGGTGTGTTCGGTTCGGCTGAGCTTGCCTTCGCCGATGAGGAGAATCTCGGCGACGATAGGCCGCGTTTAGCCGACATGGTGCGGCGCAGTATCGAGCTGCTGCAATTCAATAGCGGCGGCTACCTGCTGATCGTCGATGCGGGCCTGATGAGGAAATCAGCCCAGCAAAACCAAGGCGAACGGACATTACTTGAAACGGTCGAACTCGATCGCGCAATTTCAGTAGCGCTGGAGTATGCCGGGACGAAGTCGACAATCTTTGTCTGCGGAGATGTTGCCATTGGCGGTCTAATGTTAAACGGCCACCCGCCCCGAAATGAAGGTGGAACTTTCTTGGAGCGGAAGGATCCTGGCACCACCAGTCGGTTAACCTGGGCGACGGGTCCAAATGGACCCGAGGCACCGCTGCCGCAGGAGGCGGAAGGCGCCGTAGGGAAAACGGCGGCAGGAGAAAGTTCCAGCCCAGCAGGTATATCACGAGCTACCGAACCCGCTGCGGCTTACAGCGAAACCGCGCAAACAATCGCTAATGACGTGGTGGCCTTCGGCACGGGTTTAGGTGCAGACGCACTCCATGGCACGCTTGAAAACACGGCCATGTTTCAGATTATCCGAGACAACCTCTAGCAATGGGAAGATGGGAAGGCCTCGCCAAGAGGGTCGGTGCTCACACGCCCCTCAAACTGAAACCCGCCTGCCAGCGTTTCGCGCCAACAGACGGGTTATGATAGTGAAGCGTGTCTCGGCTACGGACTGATAGGGACGAGCACGGGCACGAAAGTGAAAGGTGGCGGCTGCGGGAGCGTTGGCGGAGGTCCTTCGGCGGGAGATTGCGGTCCTTCGCCCGGGCTCTCCTTGGCATCAAGCATCGTCTTGCCGTCGAGCATTGTCTTGCCGTCGAGCATTGTCTTCCCATCGGCGCCCTCACTTTCCTCGACGCGCGTGTTGGCGGCCAAAATAGTATTTTGGTCCGCCGGGCCGCTAAAGGCTGAAAATTCAGCGATCGAAAAACTGTTGCCTTGCGCAGCCGCGGGTGTCCAACGGACCATCACATAACGTCCAGAGGTTGCAGGGAAATCAACCGAAGCGCGCCCTCGACCGCTGTCGTCTTTGACCGAGCCGACCGGCTTCAGCGCAGCGAACGACGCATCATCCAGCTGCAAGCTACCCGGCAGCGGTGACGGAGTGGAGACCCCTGTGCCGGTAGGCACCGTCTTCTGCGCCTCCTCCGATGGGGCAAGTCCAGGGAGCACTTGCAGAACATAAAAATCTACAGTCCCTGCAGCTGGAGAATAGACAGCGGAAAGGCGTCGCAGATTCGAGACCCTGCCCAGATCTACGACGGTCGTGGGCGACCCGTCGACAGCGGAAAAGGCATAGGTGCTTGTCGTCTGGCCGTCGATCATGTTGTGGGCAGACTTCAACTCGCTGCCTGAACTGACATAAAGCGCACGAGCTTTGGCGTGAAGGTCGGTGAGATTATAGG
>JACCXA010000264.1 GCA_013697365.1 Chthoniobacterales bacterium | reverse complement strand
AGATAGGAACTTCCGACAACCTGACCGTTCGAGTTAATGGAGTAGCCGAACTGCTACTTCCGTTAAGCGTGCCCAAGTCGACGACCGTGTAGAAACCCTGCGCGTTCAGAGTTGCCACGGCAAAAGCGACCAGCACCATTCTGCAAACGACCATAGCGACGCGACGAAACGACTGCATCGCAGGATGGTTCCAATTCCGCAAATTGCGCCAATATTTCCAAGGCTCGGCCGTGCGCAGTGCACGCGGATTATCGCGGCCAAATCACGCTTGTCATCGAAGGGGCTAACAGTAAGCTTGCCCTCCCAAATCGGGAACCGCATGTCTTTGGCCAGCTTATTATCTGCGGAGCAGATCATCCCGGAAATGGCGGCCACGGAGCGCTGGCCAGCGATCGTCGAGCTGATCGATCTGCTCGTTAGTCAAAAGCGCATCAAGCCGGACGATCGCGAAAGCATTCTTGCTTCGCTGAAGCAGCGCGAAGAGACGATGAGCACCGGCATCGGGTTTGGGATCGCGATCCCGCACGCTTCCTCGGACCGCATCGATCAGGTTGTGGCCTCGTTCGGCCGGTCCTCGCATGGGATTGAATTCGACGCCTTGGACAACGCCCCCGTTAAGTTTGTCGTTCTCTTCGTTGTCCCGAAGAATCAATTCCAAACCCACCTCCGAACTCTGGCCTCGATCGCGAAATTCCTGAATGACCGGGGCACCCGCGACAGTCTCGCTAGTGCAGGGTCGGCTGAGGACATTCTCGCCATTTTCCGCGACCGCCCACAGAAATAGGGTGCGGTCCGCATGGAAACCTTCCAGGCGCTTCTCGCGCTAAGATTATCCGAGGCGCTCGTCCGGGCCGGTCTGCCCCCAGCTGGTGACCTCACGCCGGCGACGGACTCACGCTTTGGTGATTACCAAACGAATGTTGCCCTGGGCCTGGCGAAACAACGCGAGGAAACTCCGCGCGCTCTCGCCCAATCCGTTTGCGACGTATTCGACGGATCGGACTTATGCGAGCGGCCGCAGATCGCCGGTGCCGGTTTCATTAATTTCACTCTGCGTGCCGATGCGCTGGAGAAACAGTTAACTGGCCTCGCTAAGGACGAACGCCTTGGCGTGGCCAGGACAGAGGCGCCGAGGCGGATCGTAATCGACTTCGGCTCGCCCAACGTCGCCAAGCCGATGCACGTCGGCCACATCCGGAGCACGGTCCTGGGAGATGCGCTCGCGCGGATCGCGACGTTTCTGGGACACGACGTCATCCGCGACAATCATATCGGCGATTGGGGAACGCAGTTTGGCATGGTGATCTGGGGCTGGAAGAACCTGCTCGACCGGGCCGCCCTAACGAGTGATCCCATCGCGGAGCTTGTCCGCATCTACAAAACGACGAACGAGCGCGGGACCGCGGAGCCGGCGGTCCGCGAAGCTTGCCGAGACGAGCTGGTCAGATTGCAAGCGGGCGATCAGGAGAACTTCGCGATCTGGCAGGAATGTGTCGCGCTGTCCATGCACGAGTTCGAGCGGGCTTACCAGGTTCTCGGAATCCGCTACGACATTCAGCGCGGGGAAAGCTTCTACAACGATCGGCTCCCTGCGATCGTCGAAAGGCTTCAGGCATCGGGTCTGGCGGAAGAAAGCGAAGGCGCTATTTGCGTTTTCTTTCGCGACATCCCCGAATTAGCCGACAAGCCGTGCATCATCCGCAAGAGCGACGGCGGCTATAATTACGCCACGACCGACATCGCGACGGTCGACTATCGCCTCGACGATCTGCAGCGCGACACGGTCTGGATCGTGACCGGCGCCCCGCAGCAATTACACTTCCGCCAGATCTTCGAAATCGCGCGACGCGAAGACCGCCAGGCCGATTTCCACCACATTACCCACGGCAGTATCCTGGGTGAAGACCGCAAACTGATGAAGACTCGCTCCGGGGAAAATGTCGCCCTCAAGGATGTGCTCGACGAAGCGATCGTGCGCGCGCGCAAAATCATCGAGGAGAAAAATTCCGAGATGGACGAGGCGGAGAGAGCCGCCATTGCGCAGATCATCGGGATTGGCGCCGTGAAATACGCGGACCTCTCGCAGTATCGAATGACGGACTATGTCTTCTCGTGGGATCGGATGCTGTCTTTTCAGGGCAATACCGCGCCCTATCTGCAAAACGCTTACGTAAGGATTCAGTCCATCTTCCGGAAAGCCGGCGAGCAGCCAGCTGACGATGCAGACAAGATCTCCCTGAGCGACGCAGCCGAGAAGGTGCTCGCCAAACGCTTGTGCCAGTTTGCCGAAATCGTCCCCGCCATTCTCAATGACTTTCGTCCCAACGTCCTTGCGAATTACCTCTTCGAATTGGCAAACAGCTTCCACGCTTTCTACGAAGCGTGCCCGGTCCTGAAATCGGAAAAGCCGACGCGTAGTTCGCGCCTCGCCTTGTGCAAATTGACGGCACGCGTTCTCCATCGCGGCCTTGATTTGTTAGGCATCGGCGTCCCTGAACGGATGTAGCGAGCCGCGCTTACTAAACCATATATACCTCGACCAAACGCCCGCGGTGTTGACGTTTATCACCGTCGCGGTGGCGATGGATCTTCCGCACGAGCGGTGGTGGGAAGCAGCGTCATTGCGGTTGCGGTTATGAGCACGACTAGCCGAGTCTTCATAGATGCAGCTTGGTAAGGTTATTTTGAAGTTTGAGGCGCATGGCCCTCTTTTTCTCCCAAGGAATTTGGCTTCGCGTGCTGCAAAAAAATTGCTTGACTGCCGCGCCACTAGCCGTGTGAGACTTCGCAACCGCTTGGAATTTTCCTTGCGCTCCGTTAGAATCATGCCGTGCAAACGCTTTTCGAGACGGCCCATGCGCAGGTCGATGCATTCTCCGCGACACAGTGGAGCGTCATTCTGGCGGCCGGCGAAAGCCAGGCTGATCCGGAGAGCTCGCGAGCGGCGTTGGCGGCGCTTTGTCAAACCTACTGGCCCCCGCTCTATACCTACGCCCGCGCTCGCGGGCATTCCGTGCCTGATGCTCAGGAC
>JACCXA010000247.1 GCA_013697365.1 Chthoniobacterales bacterium | reverse complement strand
ACAAGGGCCTTGAGTCGCTGATCCGGGGTTTTCTCGCAGTTGCTCCTCAGAACCCCCCGATGCGCTTGCAAACGATCGGTCCGCAGACCGGCGACGAGGGAGCAGATGTCTCCTTCTTTGAGGAAATGAAGACGCTCGTGAGCTCAGATCCGTGCGGCGCGCAGGTTTCGTTGCAACCAAGCATCTACGACCGGGAGAAGCTTTTCACCGAGATTGAGCGCGCCGGCGTTTTCTGCCTGCCGTCGTTATCGGGTGAAACATTCAGCATGGCGGCACTGGAAGGAATGGCTTCGGCCAAACCGCTCCTCGTCTCGAATTTCGGTCCGATGGGCGAAATGGTAGAGCACAAGCGCAACGGCTACATTGCGAAAGCCGGAGACGTGGCGGCTTGGACTGCGGCAGTGGAATTTTTTGTGCAAAACCAGGCGCTCCTTCCCGATTTGGGGCGCCGATCTTTCGAGAAAGCGCGCGCGGAATTTTCTTCCGAGAGGATCGCGCAGGAATATCTGGCCGACTTTCGTATGCTGCTGCAGCAGCGAAGCTAGCGATCATGCCGGCCGGAGGATTAGAGCCCGTCAAAGAGACACAGGAGCGTTACGGGTCGCCCTGGTCTCGGAACGAGCGTGCCCTGCGCGTTCTCTGGGATTTTTGCTGGGCAATCTTCTGTGTCTGGACGCCCAAGCCGTGGAATCCCTGGCGGCTTTTCTGGCTGCGCGCGTTCGGGGCCACGATTTATGGCAACCCTTTTGTCCACCAACGAGCGCGGATCGAAATTCCGTGGCACCTCACCCTGCACGATCGCGCCTGTCTCGGTGATCGAGCGAATGCCTACTCGTTAGGCGAAATTGAGATCGGCATTGGCGCGACCGTCGCGCAGGAGGTCTATCTGAGCAGCGGAAGCCACGATTTTTCGTCGCCTAATCTCCCGCTCGTCACAGGTAAGATCACCATCGGCGAAGACGCATTTATCGGGGCGCGCGCTTTTGTGATGCCGGGGATCACGATCGGAGCGAGGAGCATCGTCGGCGCCTGTTCGGTGGTGACGCATGATGTGCCACCAGATTGTGTGTCTGCGGGAAATCCTTGTCGTATGCTGCGCGCTCGTGCAGCGAGTGAATCGTGAGTCTGTCGATCATCATTCTGGCGCAGAATGAAGCGCATGATCTCCCGCAACTCCTCGAGTCGATCCGCTGGTGCGACGACATCCATCTCGTCGATTCCGGGAGCACGGATGCGACGTTCGAGATCGCGCGCGCGTCTGGCGTGCACTGCGTTCAGCATTCGTTTGTCGCCTTTGGACAGCAGCGGAATTGGGCTCTCGACAATTGCGCGCTCAAGCATCCGTGGGTCCTTTTTCTGGACGCGGATGAGAGGAGCACCCCGGAGTTTCAACATGCGGTGTTGTCCGCGATCGCGACGGCGCCGGAATCTTTCGCGGGGTTTTACTGCTGCTGGAAGATGATGGTGGAAGGCCGCTGGCTGAAGCGGTGCGATTCCTTTCCGAAATGGCAGTTCCGCCTTCTGCGTCGCGGCCGAGCTACGTTCATCGATTTCGGCCACGGGCAAAAGGAGGGGAAGATCGACGGAACACTCGGCTATATTCGGGAGCCTTATCTGCATGACGTCGTGAGCAAAGGCTGGGGAACATGGCTCGAGCGGCACAATCGCTATTCGACCCAGGAAGCGGCCGAACGCCTGCGCACGCCGATTCGCTGGAACGAGATTCTCTCGCGTAATCCGTCCGTCCGAAACAAAGCTTTGAAGCCGCTTGTGAGCGGAATTCCGGGGTGGCCAATGCTTCGCTTTGTCCAGGCCTACCTGCTATCCGGCGGCTTCCTGGAAGGGCAGCCGGGCTTCACCTACTGCGTGCATCTTGCTTATTACGAATTCCTCATCCGGGTGAAACAACGCGAGATGAAAGGAAAGAAATAGCGCATGCGCATCATCGTTTGGGGCATCAACTACGCGCCCGAATTCACCGGCATCGCGCCGCATAGCGTGGCGCTTTGCGAGTTCCTGCATGCGCGCGGGCACAACGTCGAAATGGTGACGACGTTTTCATACTACCCGACCTGGACGAAGCGGCCGGAAGACCGGGGCACGTTATATCGCAGCCAGGTGGTCAATGGCGTCCGGGTGCATCGCTGCTGGCATTTCGTTCCACCGCAGGTCTCGGCGCTGAAGCGTATCCTGCACGAGGCCACTTTCGTGCTCACCTCCAGCCTGCGCTGTCTGGCTCTGGCGCGGCCGGATGCTTATGTGGTTGTTTCGCCGCCGTTGTTGCTGGGCACGGCGGGCTGGCTGGTGGGCGAAATCAAGCGCGTGCCGTTTGTTTTTCATGTGCAGGATATGCAACCCGATGCGGCTGTTGGCCTGGGCATGCTGCGCGCCGGCTCGTTCACGAAAGCGCTCTATGCGCTGGAAGGCTTCGCCTATCGAAGCGCGGCGCGTGTCTCAGGAATCACACATGGGATGCTGGCGAAGTTCCGGAGCAAAGGAGTGCCGGACGCGAAGCTGATTTATTTCCCGAATGCGATTTCGTTGTCCGACCATCCGACCGCGTCTGCGCGCGGCGAGTTTCGAGCGCAAAAGGGGTTGCCGCTCGATAAGTTCCTGGCGGTTTACGCCGGAAATCTTGGCGTCAAGCAGGGGCTCGATCAGTTAATCGAAGCCGCGCGCCTTTTGCGCAACGACCGCATTCACATCGTGATCTGCGGCGATGGCGCGCAGCGGGATCTCCTCGCGGAACAGATTCGTACGCTCAAGTTGCCGAACATTTCCATGCTGCCTTTGCAGGAGGGCGAGCACTACACGTCGCTCCTCGGCGATGCAGACCTCTGTTTTATCACGCAGCAATCTGGCTCGGGAAATTCGTTTTTTCCGAGCAAATTGCTCGGCCTGCTCGCGCAATCGAAGCCGGTCATCACGGTTGCGGATCCGGAGAGTGAACTTGCAGAAGCTGTGGTGGAGGGCGGATTTGGACTTAATGTTGCGCCGGGGCGCCCGCAGGAAATTGCGGATGTGCTGGATGAGATTGCGAAAGATCCGACGCGGCTCGCAGCTTATGGCGCAGCGGGACGCGTCTATGTGCAGCAGTTCGAGAAGACGCATGTCTTCGCGAGTTTCTTGAAAGAGCTGGAAGCGTTGACGCGGCCCGCAAAAAGCAGTCGCGACTAATAAGCCGTCCGCGGCGGCACGACGATCTGCGCGCAGGTGCGCAGAATGATCCCGCACTCGAGCGATAGATTCCAGTTCTCGAGATACTCGATGTCGCAGGCGACGCGCTTCTCGATGTCCGAATGGCTCCGCGCTTCACCCCGAAAGCCGCGCACCTGCGCAAGGCCGGTGATGCCTGGCTTGATGAACGTGCGCACGTGATAGTTCGCCATCAGCTGCGAGAATTGATTATTGTGCTCGATCAAGTGGGGTCGCGGGCCAACGGTGCTCATCTCGCCGCAGAGCACATTCCAGAACTGTGGGACTTCATCGATGCTCAGCTTCCGGAAGACTTTGCCGAGCCCGTAAATTCGGTCATCTCCCTCGCGGGCCTGTTGCGCGACTTCGCCGTCGTGCACATGCATGGTGCGAAATTTGTAGATGGGGAACTGCCGGTTCTGCATGCCAGCCCGGGTCTGGACGTGAAAGAGCGGGCCCGGCGATTGCAGCCGTTGGGCGAGCCAGACGAGGACGGTGAGAAGAGGGAAAACGATCAGCATCACCGGGAGGGCGATCAGCACGTCGACTACGCGCTTGAGGGAACGATTAAGTGGATTCTCCAGCGGCTCCTCCCGCAGTCCGATGAATCTGAAGCCGTCATCTTCAAAATGGGTCACAGGATGACGCAGCTTCTCCTCGAGATCGCTGACAATCAGGAGACGCACGCCGAGTTGGTCGCAGACGCGGATGATGTTGCGATTGATCTCGATGAAGAGCGGGAATTCGAGCAGGATCACCTGAGTAATTTCGCGCTCGCGGACGACGCGCTCGATGTCGTCGGAAGTTCCCAATACCGGGATGCCGTCCTCGGTTTGCTGCATTTGTTCCTCAGAGAGAAGCCCGATCGTGCGCAATCCGATCTCGGCCTTGCGCCGCAGCCAGCCGCGCAGTTGCTTTGCCTTTTGCGAGGATCCGATCAGGAGAGTTTTTTCGACGCGCTGCCGGTTGAACATCCCGCGAGCAAGAAAGGCCGGCAGATAATGATGCGAAAACAGGAGCACCACATAAAGCCACGGCACGAAATTGAAGAAGAAAAGACGAGAGATGAATCCGTCCTTCGTTGCGATCAGGTAAAAGACGAGCGCCCCAGTGCTGGCGAAGGTTTGGCGAAGACTCAGCCGATGCTGCCGCAGTAGTTCGTTCTGCAGGAAATAATTTTTCGACCCGTCGCGGACGAGCGATTCGAGCGTCATGCCCAGGACAAGGACCACGCAGTAGATGCTGTAGCGCCGCCAGGTCAGATCGGCCCCCTCGGAGTAGAAGGTGACCATGACCCAGACGCCGATCCAGAAGAACGCCGCCACCAGGAGAATCTGGCAGAGCAGGAAAACTCGGTAGAGCCCTTCGGTTCTTTGGGTAACCATGATCAGGCGCTGGCGCTGACGCTGAGCGTAGCCGATGCCGTGGGAGCTTCAACCGGGCGCAGGGACCCCGGTGGCATGTGGAGGCCGTTTAGTTCCGCCGAGAAGCGGGAAACATCGCACATCCAACATCGAACATCGAACATCGAAAGGGGGAGGGGCGCGGCGGCTAACCGCTTCCTTCGATGTTGGATGTTCGATGTTTTCTTCTTCCCCTCGTTTGCGCCTGGCCCTCACGCTATAACTCCTTCGCGCGGTAGATCTCCGCCTCGTTAATCTTAGCTAATCCCATACCCATGAGACCTCCGTTTGCCTGATGGGACAGATCGCACAGCAGTCCTCAGGAAAGAGGCGAACGCCGCCGGAATCGAGCGCCCAGTGGAAAGACTACGCGGCCGGCTTGCTCCCGGTAGCGGCCTGCTTCCTCGGTGGCGCAACTGAGAAGTGGGCCGAGGGGATTGTCGTGGCGATCCTGGGGCTGCTGCTTCTTGTCAATCCGCCCCGCTTCTCGCTCGGCGCGGTTTTTCATGGCGTCGCGCTGGCCCTGGCGGCATGCGCTGCGACCGCCTATCTCCCGGCGCGATGGTTTTTCGTGCCGGCCTGGCGCACGGCGCTTCTGGAAGATTTCGGCGTCAAGATCGCGTCCACCGTGTCTCCGCAGCCGTGGCTCACGACGGGTTGCCTGGTGAGCTTTCTCGCGGGGATGGGCTGGCTTTATTACATCGCAGGACAAGATGCCGATCAGCGCGCCTTCCGTCGCCAGCTGCGGACTTTTGCGAGCGGCATCATCCTGCTCGCGGGCGCGGCTGTGTTGTTGTATCTGGCGCATCGCACGCTGCCGTTCTGGCA
>JACCXA010000275.1 GCA_013697365.1 Chthoniobacterales bacterium | reverse complement strand
GCATGGAGTTTATCTACCGCGGCGCCACCGAGTTCGGCGAGCCCGGCGTAGCCATGGCCTTCGAGGAGAGCGAAACCGAGTTGACCGAGAACGTCGCCAGTCTCGGGTTTGACTTCCACGGGCTGATTAAACGCAAGCAGCTCGTGCTCGATTTTGTCCGGGTCGAGCGCAGCGAGATCGAAGAGACCGGCGAATACGATCTTGAAGCGTTGTTCATCCGGCTCAACCACGCGATTGATTCGGTGAAAGCGAAGCGCGTCGTGCTCGACACGATCGAGACGCTGTTCTCCGGGCTTTCTAACGATGCGATTCTTCGGTCGGAATTGCGGCGATTGTTCCACTGGCTTAAAGACAAAGGCGTGACCGCGGTCATCACCGGCGAGCAGGGGCAGGCTGCGCTCACGCGGCAAGGCTTGGAAGAGTATGTCTCGGACTGCGTGATCTTTCTCGATCATCGCATCATCGACCAGATATCGACGCGGCGGTTGCGGGTGGTGAAATACCGCGGCTCGACCCACGGCACTAATGAGTACCCCTTCCTGATCAATGAAGATGGGATCACCGTCCTGCCGGTCACGTCGCTGGGACTATCGCACCCAGTTAGTGACGAGCGCGTTTCCTCCGGCGTGCAGGAGCTCGATCAGATGCTCGGCGGGAAAGGGTACTTCCGCGGCACGAGCGTGTTGGTCTCGGGCACGGCCGGCACCGGCAAGTCGAGCCTCGCGTCGCACTTTGTCGATGCGGCCTGTCGTCGCGGGGAGCGCTGCCTGTATTTTGCCTTTGAGGAGTCGCCCAGCCAGATCATTCGCAATATGCGGTCGATCGGAGTCGACCTCGAGCCGTGGGCCCGCAAACAACGACTGGTGTTCCACGCGGCCCGCCCCACTTTCGTCGGGTTGGAAACGCATCTCGCCACGATCTACAAGCACATTCGCGACTTCCAGCCGGACGCGGTTGTGATTGATCCGGTGAGCAATCTGATCACGGTCGGCAAGAGCAATGAAGTTAACTCGATGTTGCTTCGCCTGGTTGACCTCTTGAAGTCGAAGCAGATCACGGCGTTCCTCACCAGTTTGACGTCCGGCGGCGCGAATCTCGAGGGCACGGACTTGGGCATGTCGTCATTGATGGACACCTGGCTGCTGCTGCGCGACATTGAATTGAGCGGTGAGCGCAATCGCGCTATCTATGTGCTGAAATCGCGGGGAATGGCGCATTCGAACCAGGTCCGGGAATTCCTGCTCACTCCCAATGGCATCCGTCTCGTGGACGTCTACCTCGGTCCTGGCGGCGTGCTCACCGGTTCTTCGCGTTTGGCGCAGGAGGCGAAGGAGCAGGAGAAGGCGGCATCGCGACGCGAGGATGTCGAGCGCAAGCGGCTTGAGCTCGAGCACAAGCGTCAGGCGATGGAAGCGCAAATCGCCGCAACGCGGGCATCATTCCTTGCCGCGGAAAGCGAATTGCTCAAAGCGATCGAACAAGAGAGCAAGCGCGAACAAACCCTGCAACGAGACCGCAGCGAGATGGCCCAAAGCCGTCGCGCGAGCAAAATCCGCGACGCGGGAAATGGGACAGCAAGGAAGGGCAAGGGATGAAGACGAAGTCAAAGCGAGCCAAGGGCGAGATTGCAAAGGGCGAAATTGCAGACTCTCATAGCGAGTTGTGGGATTTGCGCCTTTACGTTGCGGGGCAATCGCCCAAATCGGTGCGGGCTTTCACAAACCTCAAGACCTTCTGCGAAAAGCATTTATCAGGCCGATATCGCATTGAGGTGGTCGACTTGGTGAAGAATCCGCAGCTTGCGGCCGGGGACCAAATCCTCGCCATTCCGACGCTGGTGCGGAAGATTCCATCGCCGATGCGCAAGATTATCGGCGACATGTCCAACGAGGACCGCACGCTGGTCGGATTTGACCTTAAACCCCGCGAGTGACCTCGCTATGCTGAGTCCTCTATCGGTGAATCGATTATGGGCACGTCAATGCACAGATCCTCCTCTGACCTGGAAACGGAAAATCGAGACCTGCGCGCGCGACTGGAAGCGGCCGAAGAAATGTTGCGCGCGATCCGTTCCGACGAGGTCGATGCACTGGTGATCGAACAAGGCGGAGCCGAGCGGGTGCGAACCCTTGGCGGCGCCGACGAGGCCTATCGAACCTTCGTCGAAGTGATGTGTCAGGGCGCTGCGACCGTGGCTACCGACGGCAGCATTCTTTACTGTAATCCGCACTTCGCACAACTGCTTGGCCGACCTGTCGACCGAATCATCGGCTCCTCCGTCTTCGAGCTTGTCGCTGCGGAGGACGAGGGCGGATTTCGAGCGTTGCTATGGGAAGGAATTTCCGCGTCTTGTGCGGGAAGACCCTTCGCGCTGCGCCGTCAGGACGGCAGTGCGATTTCAACCATCATCACCGCTACGCCGCTTTGCGTCGGTGGAACTTCGTGCGTGCTGATTGTGCTAACGGACCTGACCGAGCGCGAAGCGCGCATCTCCGCCGAGGCCGCGAACCGCGCGAAAGACCGCTTCCTCGCGGCGCTCAGCCATGAGCTGCGCACACCCTTAACGCCGGTCGTCATGGTTGTTTCTGCGTTGGAGATCGACGCGCGGTTGCCCGCGGATGTTCGGGACGACCTTGCGATGGTGCGCCGAAATGTGGAGCTTGAAACACGACTGATCGACGATCTGCTGGACTTGAGCCGGGTGATCAGCGGGAAACTCCGGCTCCGCGCCGAACCGATCAGCGCCAAGGCCCTAATCGAGAATGTCTTGGAC
>JACCXA010000132.1 GCA_013697365.1 Chthoniobacterales bacterium | reverse complement strand
GCGCGTCGCTAAAAACCGCCACGTCACTCAACGCTTTAGCCACGTCGCTCTGTCGAAGTGTTACGCATGGCTGCGTCAGGCGCGTCCTACCCTAGGCCATGCGCGTCACGCCGACAGAGCGGCGTGGTTAAAGCGGCTCTGCGTGATTGTCGCGCTTCTTCTCCCAAACGTTCTCTGCGCCCTCACTCTGGAGGGCGCCCTCGCACGCACGCTGGAGAATAATCCTGCGATCCGCGAAGCGAAGGCCCGGCTCGAACAAGCGGCTGGCCGTCGCGTCGTCTTGCGCTCGATTGCCTACCCGGATGCCCGAATGCAAGTGCCGGGCGGTCTGCAGGGCGGCAAGCGCGCCGGCGAAAAAGACTTACAGCCGTTCGCTTTCGTGCGTGGAAACCTGGCGCAGCCGCTCTTCGACGCCGCCATCCCCGCCACCTTCCGGCGCAGCAAGCTTGAGATTCTTTTCGCCGAGCAACGGTTGAATGTCGCAGTCCTGGAGCAACTCCACACCGCGCGCGTCGCTTATTATACCGCCGCGTATAACCAGTCGGTTCGAGCCGTCGGTGAATCGCAGCGCGAGCGTCTGGAAAAAAACGTCAAAGCGCAATCGGATCGCTATGAAGCGGGCAAAACCGACCGTCAGGCCGTGACGGTCGCGCGGTTGCTCGAGGCCGACCTCCAACCGCGCGTTGAGGAATCGCGCCGAACCTCAAGCGGTGCTCTCCTGCGACTGGCTCAAACCATGGGGGGGGACCTTGGTCCAGGCACAAAGCTGCCAGAGATCGATAGCCAGCTTCGTTTCGCACCCATCTTTCTCAACGTCGAAGCGGAAGCTTCGGCCGCTCTGGCGCGACGCGCCGATCTTAAACTCGCGCGGCTTCTCGTGCGGGCTGCGCACGAAGATCAGCGCATCATCGAAGCGGCATATTACCCGGCCATCGACGTGACTTTCTCCGGAGATTACATCCCCGTCTCGGACATCCGCCGCGGGAGTGAAGGGTCTGCGCGGCGCTCCGATGACATCGTTTCCTCGGAAGCCCGCTACGGCGCTACTTACACATGGCGTGTGATCGATAACGGTCGCACCGGTGGAGCCGCTGCCCGGCAACGCGCCACGCGGGAGATCAACGAGCTTGTGCTGGCCAAATTGGAAGCAGAAGTGCCGCGTGAACTGGCGCGCATTCAAAACAACCTGCGTGCCTTGCAGGCGCGCCACGATGCTTTGCACAAAGCCGCGGGCGTAGCGGAGCAGACGGTCGCCGACGTGCAGAACAATCTCGCCGAAGGCCTTTCCTCGCAGCTCGAGTACCGCACCGCCGAGAGCAGTTTTCTAGAAACGAAAGCCGGCCTTCTAAGCGTGGCCTTCGAGCAAAATCTCGCGCTCGCGGAACGCGACCGGATCACCGGGCGCTACTTTCAGTTTTCAGGCGACACCACGAGAAAGCTGCGCTAGTTGGGGCCGTTGAAGTTTCCGCGCTCGAAGAGTTGGCTGTGGGCATTAGGCGCCGGAGCCGTCCTGCTCGCCGCCTTCTTTTATTACCAGCTTCTTCCCGTCGCGGAAGTGTCTCTGCTGCAGCGCGGCACAGCCATCGCGGCCGTCTACGGCACGGTCCGAATCGAACCTACGCTGGTCATTCCGGTGCGGGCACAGAATGCGGGCATCATCCAACTGGCTGACCCTTTCGCGGTCGGGCGCGCGGCAATCGGCCAACCGCTCGAGAAGGGCCAGTTGCTCGCCACGATTGCCGATGAGACGACCGCGCGGCAGCTCAAGCAGGCTCGCGCCGATCTTCAGGCTGCGCGACAACGGGCCGAGCTTCCCCTGCCTTCCTCCGAGCCATTGAAGATCGCGGAAGACAATATCCAGCGGCTCGAAAGGCTGACTTCATTGAGCAATGTGCCCGCGATCGAAGTCGAGAAAGCCCGCAGCGAGGTGATTCGACTCCGCGGCTCTTTCGAGTCCGAGCGGATCGAGCGCGACCGCAATCTCGAGATGCTCGACGCGACTACGAAGAAGCTGGAAGCGCAGATGAAGAACACCGAGATCCGGGCGCCGATCGACGGTTTGCTTACCAACATCAAAGCGATCGACGGCGAGTTGGTCGCGGAAGCGAACGAGCTTTTCACAGCGTCATCGCGCAAGAATTACGTGCGCGGTGAGGTCAACGAGGAAGACGTCGGTGAAGTGAAGATCGGGATGAACGCGCTCCTCCAGGTCTATGCATTCCGCAACCGGCAATTCTCCGCCCGGGTCACGGCTATCCTGCCCGCAGCCGATCCGGAGACCCAGCGTTACACTGTCGTCCTCGATTTGGAGAATCCGCCGGACAACCTGCTCGCGGGCATGACGGGTGAGATGAACATCATCACCGGCACGCATGAAAATGCGCTCCTCGTGCCGACGCGGGCCCTGCTCGTCGACCAGGCGTTGGTCGTGAATGGCCGGATCGTGGAAGCGCGCAGCGTGCAGGTGGGTTACCGGACGATCGACTTCTCGGAAGCTTTGAGCGGTCTCGCGGAAGGCGATCACGTCATTGTGGCGGACCAGGATAAATTCCGGCCCGGCCAGCTTGCGCGGAAGCGGACGGTGTCAGCTCTACCGGTGACCAGGAAACGGTGACGCCGCCGCTTTACATCGCGCTGCGTTTCCTGATGCATCGCAAGCGCGCGTTTTTGCTCAGTCTTAGCGGCGTGGTTTTCGGGGTTGGCATTTTTATTTGTTCGCAGGCGCAGACAGAAGGGTTCGCGCAGCAGTTCATCAACTCCACGCTGGGCAGCAACGGCGCGCTCGTCCTGCGCTCCCGCTTCCAACCGCTCGGAGCCGGACTGCCCGTGCCGCCGAAGAAGACGGCCTTGCATCGTCGCCCAACGCAGCGGCGCTATATCGAAGGCATCACGAATCCGCGTGAGATCATGCGGGTGAGCCGGCAGTTTTCGAATGTCGCGGGCTGCTCGCCGGTCTTGCGCGGGACGCTGAGTGCGCGCTCCGGTTTTGAAAATGCGACCGTGGATCTTTACGGTATCGACGCCGCGCTGCACGTGCGCGCAACCGATCTGGAGAAGCAGCTCGTCTCAGGGACTTTCGAAGATTTCCGGGACAATTCCGCCTCGGTTATTATCGGTTCTCGCCTCGGGCAGGAGCTGAATTTGGCCGCGGGCGATTCCGTGCAGCTCCTTTCGCCCGGAGGTGAGTATTGGCGCTTCACGGTCGCCGCCATCGCGCGCAGCGGGGTGGGCGCGGTGGACTCGGCGCGTGTCTACTCGCACGCGCGCATGGCGCAGACGCTCCTGCGCAAACCTTTCGCGGCCTCCATGATTATCTACAAGCTGCGCGAGCCGGATCGTGCCCCGGCGCTCGCTGCGCATTTGGAGAACTTGTTTCAACACAGCGCACAAAGCTGGCAGGAACGCGAAGCGGGCAATCTCCAGCTTTTCATGACACTGCGCATCTCCGCGGCCATCACGGTTTCGCTCATCATTTTGCTGGCCGGGTTTGGGATTTTTAATGTGCTCACCATGTCGGTGCTCTCGAAGGTGAAGGAGATCGCGATTCTGCGTTCGATGGGTTATCGGCGGAGCGACATCAGCGCGATTTTTCTCTGGCAAGGCGCGATGATCGCGACCGCCGGGGCGCTCCTCGGTTGCCTGGCTGGCGCCCTCCTGACCTGGGGGGTTTCGCTGATTCCGATCCGTGTCCGCGGGCTGATCGTAGCCGACTATTTTCTCGTCGCGTGGAACTGGCAGCATTATTTTTGGGCCACGATGCTCGCGGCATTGGCTGTCTTCATTGCGAGCTACGTTCCAGCGCGACGAGCAGCGCACCTCGCGCCGGTCGCCACGTTGCGCGGGTCCAGTGTGTGAGCGATC
>JACCXA010000130.1 GCA_013697365.1 Chthoniobacterales bacterium | reverse complement strand
CGGCAACACCTGCCCGATGAGCAGGACCAGGGTAACTGGGACGATCCGCGCCGGTGCTCCAAGCCCTTCGTGTGTGTTCTTGCTGAAGCCGCGCCAAGTCTCCGCGCTGCTACGGTACATGCGGCAGGTTGAAATCTCCGTGGCATCGAAGACGTCCGTCTGAAATCCAGCCAGGCGAAAAGCTCTAGGCAAGGCGAGGCCGTCATGAATCTTCCCGCGGATCTCCGTGTGCCCTCCGGCGCGGCCATAGGCCTCGGCGTCGGCTACAATGAGTTGACCGCACCCCGTCGCATAAGCGGGATGACGGGAGCGGCGCATGCGTTGCAGGGGAAGGAAGGCGAGAAGCACAAAATGAATCAACGGGATGAGCAAGCGCTCTCCGAAGCTGCCGAGCACCTGTGATGGAACACCGCTGGCGAACTGCGCGCCGCTCTCGCGCAAGAAGTGCGAAATCGTCGCAGCAGCGTGCGGCGCGAGGCGAACATCGGCGTCCACGAACAGAAGCAGAGGCCGCCCGGTCGCTGCCGCGAGCTGAGCGCACGCCCAGTTTTTTCCGCACCAGCCAGGTGGCAGAGTCGCGCCCTCGATCAACCGAACACGCGGTTCGCGCGCGTTGATCTCCACAACAACTTCGGCGGTCCCGTCCGTGGAAAGATCATCGAGAACCAGCACCTCCACGCCGCGATTTGCGAGCGCTGCTTCGATAGCGGGTCCGATGTTACACGCTTCATTCCGGGCGGGGATCAACACGGCTACATCGGCGGCGAAATCGGTCCGCTTCACCGGCGGCTGGAAGACATGCAGATTGCGCAGGAACAATATCGCGGGTCCAGCCGCCAGCACGAGCGCAGCGATCGCGAGCGCAGTCACAGATCGGAATGCGCGGCATGAAATGGCTCCCCGCGCCGTCGGGCGCGGATGCGCCGCCAGAAATCGTAAACGCAGCTCGTGCCCGCTTTGCCATGGAGAACGACTCGCCATTCATCGGGCCGGCGCCGTTGCGATGCCGCACAAAGCTGCTCCTGCACGCTCGCAAGGGCGGACTCGAGGAGATGGGTCGTTTCCAAAAGGCTAGGGCGCGGAGTGCCGTCAAACACAAGGGGCTCGCCAAAGCTCAACAAGACTTCCGGCAAACGTTCCTCCCAGAAAGTGTATTCCACCGCCAGAGGCAGGAAGGAAAGCGGCCCCGACCGCCGCGCCAGGTGACCAAGCCCACTCTGAAACTGTAGCGGCCGTGCCCGGTCGTCCGCGAATTTCCCCTGCGGTGTCAACCAAAGAGCAGAATCGGAGGAAGACAGAATTGCTTCAGCCTGGCGAACGAAGTCCGCCGCACCGCGTGCACCTTTCCGAACACCAAAAAAGCCGAGGCGTTCGAAAAAGCGATAACGCTGCAGCGCTTCGGCCGCGATGGGGCCATATGTCTTCCGTTGCTTGAAGAGCTGCCGGGCAAGCAAGAGACAGATCATCGGATCCCACCATGAAGAATGGTTCAGATAGATAACGACCGGAAAGTCGTTGTCTGAACTGGGCGCTGCGTTTGCCAGCATCCGCACGGAATGAAAATGGCCGCGGAGATAGAAGTCGGAATATTTTCCGAAGAGGCGCAGCAGCCCCGGCGAAATCTTCGGGCGCGAGGCGGCTGCGCGCAGTGGTGCCGCAGTGGTCGCGCCATCGTGTGTCGAGTTCGTAGCGTTCACCGAGAGAGGCCAAGCATAGCGCCCGTCATCTCGAGCGGAGCGCAGCGAAGTCGAGTGATCTCCCGCGCAAAGGACGGCTGTGCGAAGGCGAGGCGGCGTTCCTGGTGATTCGTGAGTTTCCTCGACTTCGCCCGGGATGACAGCTCCCACGTCATGAGCTTGCTCCTACTGGAACTCGCCTCCTCACTGTGCGTGAGCCGGCAGAATCCATATCAAGCGCATCGGCTGCGATCCAACCGGACATGAGGACCATCGGCATTCCCGGTCCGGGATGAGCCGCCCCACCAGCGAAATAAAGGCCGCGAAGATCCGGGCTTCGATTCCCGGGCTTGAAGGCTCCGGTCCATTTACCGTGGCTAGCGAGACCGTAGATCGCGCCTTTCAAGACGCGGTAACGATTGTGAATGTCCAGCGGCGTCAAGGAACTTTCCGTCACGACCTCAGCCTCGAGTTCCAGGCCGGCAGTTCGTCTCAACTTTTCGAGGATGACCTCCCGATAGCCCGGCAGCATGCGCGGCCAATCGTGATGGCCACGAAGATACGGCGTGTGGACAAGGACGTAGAGTGCTTCACCACCGGCGGGCGCGACGCCGCTCTCTGTCCTAGCCGGCGCGCAAACGTAACAGGTTGGGTCTTCCGCGGGCTCGCCTCGGCGGTAAATGGCGTCGAACTCCTCGTGTGGATCGGCGGAGAAGACGAAATTGTGATGCAACAACTGCGGCTGCCGGCGCCTCAATCCGAGATAAAGGACCACGCCGGAGCAGGCCGGCTCGTACTTGCGGCGACGTTCAAACTTTTTCACGCCGCCGAGAAGGTCGCGATGCGTGCGCACCACATCGGAATTCGAAACGACTGCATCAAGTTTGATTTGCGCGCCACTTTTCAGTTCCACACCAGTGACTTTCGCGCTGGTGTGGGTGATCCGACGCACATCCGCGCCCAGGTGGATTTCGACGCCCAAATCTTCTGCGAGCTTCTGAAGCGCCGCCGGGATTGCCGCTGTGCCACCGCGCGGATACCAGACGCCTTCCTGCGTCTGCATGTGCGCGATCCCGCACAGCACAGCAGGTGAAGCATCGGGCGCCGAGCCGACGTATTGGGTAAAGTGATCCACCATCTGCGCGACACGAGCATCGGGAACGAACGACCGGACAGTGCTCGCGACGCTGCGGCCCATTCGCATCGCGAGAACGTCCCCGAGGGTGCCGGCCTTTGTCATGTTTCGCGCATCGAACATATCGCGCAGGCCGCCAATGGAGCGCCAGAAAAACCAGTTCTCCGAGATGCGATGCAGCCGCTTCGAATAATCAATGAAACGCGCGTAACCATCCGCGGTCGCACTCCCGGAATATTCCGAGAGCGTCTGATGCATGCTGTCGACGCTGGCGACCAGATCCAGCGTGGTGCCGTCATCGAAAAAGGAGCGCCATTGTGGATCGAGACGCACCAGATCGAGTGCGTCATTCAGATCGCGACCAGCTTCGGCAAAGATGCGCTTCAAAACCGATGGCACGGTCAAAATGGTCGGACCCATGTCGAATCGGAAACCGTCTTGTTCGAGGACCGCCGCTTTGCCGCCGAGCCAGCCGTTCTTCTCGAAAAGGACAACGGAATGTCCGCGCGCGGCGAGCGTGCAGGCTGACGCTAATCCACCGAGACCACCGCCGATGACGCCCACTCTTTTCATTTGGGACGAATCCTGTCCGCTCGCACCAAGGTGAGGAGCGCTCTCAATTTCTTAGCGAGCCCGCTCCCGTGAAGACAACCGATAAGCGCGCCAAAGATCACTTCGTCCCCATCTCGCGGCGAATCGAGATGCGGGAGAAAGCGGGTGCGCCGGATAGAGACGTTCTGCCCGTACGTCATTTCAAGAAGGCCTTCCCCGCCGCGTGTGACACCGAAGCCACTTCCACGAACGCCGCCGAAAGGGAATCGCGGGTCCGCCGTGGGAACGATGATGTCGTTGATTGTAACAAAACCGGTGGCGAGTTTGTCAGCGAAGGCGCGTGCCGAGCGCCTGTCTCGCGAGAAAATTGCCGCACCCAGGCCGTGCTCGTCCAAGCCTGCGATGGCCAGAGCTTCCTCATCATCTCGCACCGGGAAGACACCGCCCGATTCAACGCCGACAGCACGCATTGCCTTGGCCAGCGCCGCCTCAACGGATTGATGCACAATGATGGTCTGCGGCGCCATGCACGTGTTGCCCGCATTCAAGCGCAAGCCAAAGGCGATCGCTCGCGCGGCGAGCCGGACATCCGCGTCTGCGCGCACGAAGACCGCGTCAGCTCCCGATAGTTCCATCACGCTGGGCGTATTCTGCGCAGCCAGCTCACCAAGAAAATCGCGTCCGTTCTCCGACGAGCCGGTGAAGATTGCCTTTTCCACTCCAAAGCGCACCGCCTCGCGCGCTGCTTCTACCGATTCAGGTAGGAGCTGAACAAGCTCGAACGGAATGCCAGAACGACGCATGACGTGATCGAGCAGAAGCGTCAGCGGTCCTGAAGCGCCGGCGGCAGGTTTAATGACGACCGCGTTTCCGGCCGCAAGCGCATGCAGCATCTGCACGGCGGGAACAAAAAGGGGATAGTTCGCAGGGCCAACGATCAGGATCACCCCGAACGGCTTGCGTTGAACCTCGAATGAACTGCCCCACAACCAAAGCGGACGCCCGGCGATTCCGAAGCGCTTCGGGCGAAGGATCTGCCTGGATTTTTTTTCGAGGAACCGCGCGGCCTCGAGCAACGGTAAGACTTCTGAAACCATCTTCTCCGAGATCGGGCGGCCCTGCGCTGCCCCGGTGGCTTGCGCAAGCTCGGCCGCATGTTCCGCGATGAGAGATCGCAAACTGCCGATTAGCGCCGCGCGCTCACGGATCGGCCGTCGGGCCCACGTTCTTTGCACGTCTCGTGCCGTTCCGATAGCACGACGAACCTCCTCGGCATCGGCTTCGAGCATTCGATGCTCATCCATCACTGCGATCATGTCAGCACCTCGAGCGGATTGGGAAGGCCATGCGAGTCGGTCGTCCGCTCCACTGGTGGAGCTTCGAGACCCAGGTCTTCGCAAAGGAGCCGCGACGTAATTCGTGCCGATTCGAAGATGACCGGCAATCCGCTGCCCGGATGTGTGCCGCCGCCTACCAGGTAGACGCCGGCGATATCTTCGAAACGATTGCGCGGCCGCAGATGCAGGAGCTGTCCCAGATTGTGCGAAAGGTTAAAGGTCGCGCCGAGATGAATCTCGTATTGTTCGTCCCACTCCAGCGGCGTGATCATTCGCTCGAAGCGGATGCGTGGCTCCACATTTTCGAAGCCTGCCTTTTCGATCTGCTTCAACATGAGTGCGCGGAAGCGATCTTTTTCTTTCATCCAATCTACGTTCGGATGCTGGTGGGTGACAGGCGCCAGAACATAAAGCGTGCTCATGCCCGCGGGCGCGAGGGTCGGGTCGGTGACAGAGGCATTCTGCACGTAAAAAGAAGGATCGCTCGCTGGCAGGACATGCTGGTTCTCGATCTCATCCAGGTTCCTCTCGTAGTCGGCCGAGATGTAGATGTTGTGATGTGGCAGATCGTAACGACCTTCGAGACCGAGATAGAGCATGAAGGTCGAGCAGGAGAATTTTTTACGAGCGAGCTTCTTCTCGGTCCAGCGGCGGCGATTCACATCCGGCACCAGCTTGGACATGGCGCGGGCGAAGTCCGCATTCACGACCACGGAATCCGCACGATAGGTCGTGCGCGCTGTCTTCACTCCCACAGCTCGCTTGTTCTCGAGGAGCAACTCTGTCACGGGTTCGTCCAGACAAATTTCGACACCCATGCGTTGCGCGACGCGTGCGAGCGCCGCCGTGATGGAGCCGCAGCCTCCAATCGGATGAAAGACTCCGTATTCGTATTCGAGGAAAGACAGAATCGAAAACAAACTTGGGCAGCGGAAGGGAGACATGCCGAGGTATTTCGACTGGAACGAAAACGCGAGTCGCGTCCGCTCGTCCGAGAAAAATCGTCGCAGGTAAGTATCGACGGAACGATGCGGTTGCAGGGTGGGCAGCAGCTTGAGCAGGCGCGGATTGAGCAGATCGCGCCAACTGTGGAAGGCGTTTTCCAGACAGGGCTGCATCAACTCGAGCTTGCGCCGATTTTCGCGCATGAAACAATCGAAGCCCCCGGCATCGGCGGGAGCGATCGCGGCAATTTGACGCTCCATCTTGGCGGCGTCGGGCGTGCAATC
Source organism: Chthoniobacterales bacterium (assembly GCA_013697365.1). GTDB lineage: Bacteria > Verrucomicrobiota > Verrucomicrobiia > Chthoniobacterales > UBA10450 > JACCTI01. The sequence continues at coordinate 3,295 of JACCXA010000130.1, read as the reverse complement.
GAGGGAACCTCCGGCGCCGAAAATGAGTCGATACTGGGGATCAAGCCGAACGAGGTCGATCTCCCGCTCGAGCGTCGTGCCGGCAGCCAGCATGATCTCGTTCAGAACGCGCGGATAGAGAAAGAAGGTCGGGCCGAGATCGAAGCGGAAGCCATCCGCCTGGATCGTAGAAGTGCGCCCGCCGACTATTGGAAGGCGCTCGATAATCTGGACGCGCGCGCCCGCGGCCGCGAGTAGAATCGACGCGGCCAATCCACCTGGACCCGCGCCCACGATGACGACAGTCCGCGGTTTTGAGCTCTGCTGCGCGATGTCCATGACCATGTCAGGTAGTTTCGCCTGTGCTCCGAAGGTGGATTCATCGAGCATCGCCCACTCGGTCGGCGCTGCGTTTCCCGGCCGCCTTTTGCGTCCTGCAGAAGCGGGTATGGTGCACCCGTTATGGCGGACCAAACTTTAGCGGGAAAAGTCGGCTTGGTTTTCGGTGTGGCGAACAAGCGCAGCATCGCGTGGGCAATCGCCAGGGCGTGGGCCGCGGCGGGGGCGAAATTGTATTTCAATTACCAGGGCGACCGCCTGAAAGAGAACGTCGAGGAGCTGGTCGGAGAGTTTGGAGAAGGGACGCCGCTTTGGCCGTGCGACGTTTCGCGTGACGAAGAGATCATGTCGTTTTTCGAGAAAGTGCGCGCTGCAACGGCGCGCGTCGATCTGCTCCTGCACTCCGTGGCGTTCGCGCCGAAAGAAGCGCTGGAAGGCGATTTCGTAAGCACCTCGCGCGAGGCTTTTCGCACCGCGCATGACATCAGCGCTTATTCATTAGTTGCGCTCGCGAGGGAAGCGGCACCCCTCATGACGGATGGGGGAAGCATCGTCGCAATGACCTACTACGGCGCTGAGAAAGTGGTGCCGCATTACAATGTGATGGGCGTGGCCAAGGCGAGTCTGGAAGCGAGCACGCGATATCTCGCCCACGATTTGGGACCGAGAAAGATTCGCGTCAATTGCATTTCCGCCGGGCCGATGAACACGTTGGCTGCGCGGGGGGTGTCGGGCTTGACGCAGATGATCAAGCACTACCAGGAACACGCGCCGTTGCGGCGGAGCTGCACGCTTGAGGAGCTGGGCGCAACGGGTGTCTTCCTCGCCAGTGACGGTGCGGCGGCGATCACGGGGCAGGTCCTTTACGTGGACGGTGGGTATCAGATCATGGGGATGTAGTTCCCCTCCTGCTCCTGATCGTGATCCCGCTCCCGTCCTCGCCCCGCCTGCGGAGAGATTAGGAGCAAGATCGTGATCAAGAGCAAGAGTGCCGCTGACGAAGTGCGGTCGTTGCTGGGCGACGCAGCGGTCGCAGATGATGCCGAGACCCTTGCCGCGCACGGCGGAGACAAGTGGTTCGCGAATCACGCCCCGCAAGTGGTAGTCTTCGCGGAATCGACGGATCAGGTGAGCAAGCTGCTCCAATTCGCGTCCGAGCATGAGATTCCAGTGACAGCGCGGGGCGCTGGCTACGGCTACGTCGGCGGATGCGTTCCCATGCACGGCGGGATAGCGCTTTCGCTGGCGCGCATGAACCGCATCAAGGACATTAGCTTCGCGGACGCCGTTGCGGTCGTTGAGCCTGGCGTCATCACCGGTGAACTGCAGGCGCAGGCGCGTGCGCAAAAGCTGTTTTATCCGCCGGACCCAGCCAGCCTAAAGGAATGCAGCATCGGCGGGAACGTCGCCACGAATGCCGGGGGACCGCGCTGCCTGAAATACGGTGTGACGCGCAACTACGTCATCGGCCTGGAAGTCGTCCTGGCGAACGGCGACGTGCTGCGCACCGGCGGCCGTGTGCATAAGAACAAAACCGGCTTTGATCTGATTGGGTTGTTCGTCGGCTCGGAGGGGATGCTTGGGGTGGTCACCGAGGTCACACTGAAGCTCATCCCGCTTCCGCCCGCGCGCGCCACTTTGGCGGCGGCTTTCGACAAGATGTCTGCTGCGGCCGCGACCGTGCAGCAGATTTTCGCCGAAGGATTTCTGCCGTCATCGCTAGAGATCGCAGATCATTTCACACTCGAGGCGGCGCGGCGCGATCTCGGGGCGGAGATTGTTGCTCCGGGCCATGCACACCTGTTGGTCGATCTGGATGGGCAAGCGGAGACGGTCCGACTCGAGATGGAAAAATTGCGCGAGCTTGTCGCGGCGAAGAAGCCCAAGTCGATCGAGGTGGCTACGGTCGAATCGGACTCCGAGCGGCTTTGGTCGTTACGGCGGGAGTTCAGCAACTCGCTGCGAGCGACTGGCCTGACGAAATTGAATCAGGACATTGTTGTGCCCCGCGGCCGGCTCGTGGATGTGGTGGAGTTCGCGGAGTCGCTTCAGCAGAAGCACGGCTTTCCTGTCGCAGCGTTCGGCCATGCGGGGGATGGGAACATCCACGTGAACATAATGGCGGCCCGCTACAGCCAAGATGCGACGGTGCGGGAAAAGGTGGAGCGCGCGCTGGACGAACTCTTCGCGCAGGTGCTGGCGTGGGGCGGTGTCATCACGGGCGAGCATGGCATCGGGCTGGCGAAGAAGCGGTGGTGGCCGCAGGCGACGAGTGATGTCTCGCGCCATCTGCATCGTCGATTAAAAGACGCGCTCGACCCGCACGGCATTTTGAATCCGGGAAAATTTTTGGATTAGAGACCGCTCATAGTTCGAAGATCGCTCGGATCGCGCGGTGATCGCTGGAGGTCTCCGGAGTAAGAAGGATGTCCGCTTTCCTGAGGCTCGCGCCGCGGTAGAAAATGTGGTCGAAACACGCGGCGGGATAACGCTTATCAGGCGGCATCGTGATGCGATCGGCCATGGGGATATCCTGCCAGGTCCAGCGAAAGCCGTTTGCGGTCAGTGCCGCCACAGTCTTCTCGCCTTTGAACCGTGGATCGTCGGGGGCGGTATTGAGGTCGCCACCAACGACCCAGATGATGCGTCCCAGCTTTGAGTAGGCAGCTTCCATGTCTTTCATGTGAACCAGGAGCTGGCGCATCGATTCTTCGCGAATCGCGATGTCCTCGACGATTTCGCCGCGGTTGCTCTTCAAGTGGAGCGCATAAACGAGCAGCAGCTGCTGAGGAGAAAGTTGATAGGCCGCGAAGGCAAAACCGCGCGGGGGTAGGATGGCGTGGCCGGGCTTCCATTTCTCAGCCCAGGCGCTGATCGGTTGTAGACGGCTGGTGATGGCGACCTGCTGCGTCTCGGTCTGGCCTTCGCGCGGCGGAAAGGTGGAGCAGACATCGACTTTGAAACCGGGCAGCGTCTG
>JACCXA010000125.1 GCA_013697365.1 Chthoniobacterales bacterium | reverse complement strand
CAAGGCCGAAGTCGCCAATCTTCGCGACTTTTGCCTGCGAGAAGAGAATATTCGCCGGCTTAACATCGCGATGAATGAGCCCTTTCTCGTAGGCCGCTTGCAGACCTTTTGCGACCTGAATACCCGCAGCCAGGACCTGCTCTTCCGGCACGCGCGTGTCATGTGCCATCAAGTCGTCAAGGCTTCCTTGATCGACCAACTCCATGACGAGGTAGATCTGGCCGTGCGCTCTCCCCGCCGAGTAAACCTGCACGACGTTGGGATGGTTTACCGAAGCTGTCACGCGCGCTTCCTGCTCAAGTCGCGCGGCCTCGGCCGGGTCGGCGCTCAGTTCCTTGCGCAAAAGCTTGAGCGCGACGAAACGATCGAGCCGCGTATCGCGCGCTTTGTAAACCGCGCCCATACCGCCCACGCCGAGCGTCTCAACGATGAAGAAATTATCGAAGGCGCGCTGCACGCGCATCTTCTCGCCGCAGGCCGGACAGGCGACATTCGCGAGCGGTTCGGCCTCCGCGACATCGACCCTCACGCGGCACGCGGGACACTCTTGTTGCAATGCCTCGGAGGCTTCAGCCATTCGATTGGGGCTACCATTCGGCGGTTTGCGAGAAAAGGCCAGCAAGGTTGGCTTCGCCGGAAAAGGAAATGATAGAGCTCTTCGTCACGCGGGAGAGGGCCGGCTTGCGCCTCGACCGATATCTGGCGCTGGAGCTGCCGGAGTTTTCGCGGTCGAGGTTGCAGGCGTTGATCGACGAAGGATTCGTCCGGCTGAATCTGAAGCAGCCGCGCACGCGTGACCTGGTGCGCCGCGAAGATGTGGTGCAACTGGAGATTCCGCCGGTGCAGAAGATCGAAACGACGGCGGAAGTGATCGCGTTGCAGATTCTATTTGAGGACGACGATCTGCTCGTGCTCGATAAAGCCGCGGGCATGGTAGTCCATCCGGGGGCGGGGAATCAGGAGCACACGCTCGTGAATGCGTTGCTCCATCATTGCCAATCGCTCTCCGGGATCGGGGGCAAGGAGCGGCCGGGTATTGTGCATCGTCTGGACAAGGAGACGAGCGGCTGCCTGGTGGTGGCGAAGAACGATACGGCGCATCGGGAGCTTTCGAAGCAGTTCGCCGCGCGCACGATGCAGAAGATTTATCTCGCACTCGTGGCGGGACGTTTGAAGAAGCCGAGCGGAACGATCGATGCGCCGATTGCGCGCCATCCGATTCATCGCCAGCGCATGAGCATCTCGCGTTCGAGCCGGGGGCGATCGGCTGTGACTGAATACAGAGCGCTGCGCGCCGACGCGGAGAGGAGCCTGGTGGAGTGTGTGCTGCGCAGCGGCCGAACGCATCAAATTCGGGTCCACCTGCATCATCTTGGGAATCCGGTCCTGGGGGACAAGCTCTACGCGGCGAAGCTGGCGAAGCCCTATCCGCGACAGATGTTGCACGCATGGAAGCTCGGCTTTACGCATCCGCGCATTGGGGAGTGGATAAAGTTCGAGGCGCCTTTGCCGGCGGATTTCAGGGCGGCGATGGCCGCTCTGGCTTAGAAATTGTAGGGGAAGCTGTTAGCTTCCCCAGTTTGATACCCGGGAAGCTGACAGGTCCTCTACAGCGTCAGCGCGTTGCGACTGCCGGGGCTTCTGCGCGTGACTCGCGTCCAAAAACCAAGAGTATAGCGACAAGAGGAGGCACAATGATGATCGCCCGCATCCAGAGCTCGGAGCGCCAGGGCAAAGCGAAGAGGCGCTCATTCCAAAAAAGAAAGTAGGCAAAGAGCGTGACGGAGAGGACCTGCCAGGGCTGGGCCCGCCTCCAAGCCGCGAGCGGCAGGATCCAGGTGCAATACCAAGGGTGGAAAACAGGCGTCAGGATGAGGGCGCTGCCGAGCACCCAGAGCATCCCCCGTTTCCAATTCCGGAAGAAGAGGAGGGAGACGAGGATGACCGCAATCACGATGACAACGTTGTAGTGATAATTTTTCTGGCGGGGATTCGGCCAGACGGTTTCTTCGATGACCCACCAAAAAAGATCGTTCAGGCGAGTGACGTACGCGAAGCGGCCTAACGAGTCCCAAATCGGCAATCGCGGCCAGCCGTAGAACAGGCTCAGGGCGGCGGGGATGGCGAGGCTGACGACGAGAGTGAGCGCGCGCGTGCGCAAGGCAAAGACGCAAAGCGGCAGAAGCAGGAGCGGGATCAGCTTGATCGAAATCGCCGTTCCCAAGAGCGTCACGGCGATCAGCGCGAAGCGCCATTTTTCACCGGAGTCTGTCGCACCCTCGTATTTCACGAGGAAGACGATCGCGGCGACCATGGGCAAAATCATGAGGCTGTCGAAGTGCGCGCCACCGGCGAAGCAGTAAACAACGAGCGGGTTCCACGCGTACCAGGCTGCGCCGGCATAGCGCGAAGCTGGTGTGATTAGCAGGAGCAAAACGCCGGCCGTCGCGAGATCAGCCGCGGCGAAGAGCAGCTTGTAGAGGAGGGGATCTCCGGTGATCCGGCTGAGCTGCGCGAAAAGAAGCTCAGCGCCTGGCGGGTAGATGGCGCGGAAATCGCGATGATTGATTTTGTACCAGAACGGGAAGTCCTGTCGCAGACTGTCGAGCGCGGGGTCATCGGGCGCATGCAGATACGGATTGAAGCCGGCCTGCTGAACTTTGCCTTCCCATTGGTAGCGCCAAAAGTCGTCCCCGGGCTCCAAAGGCAGGACCGCCAAACGCAACACGAAGGCGACACTCCAGAAAAGGAACGCCTGCCCGCGGGGGGTGAGCCAGGTGGGCCATTGGGCGACCGCGAAGAGGAACGCGATGCCGCAGGCCACGCCCGCGGCCACAAAACGGACCGGCATTTCCTGAAGGGTCCAATCGTCGAAGAGATTGAGCGCAGCGCAGCCGGCGAGCTGCAGAAGAAGGGCGAAAAAAAATCGCAGGAGTTGAAGGCCGCGCATCGCTCCGTTGAAAAGCAGGCCGCTAGCCAGCCGGTGTAAGGGCGGGAACTTTGGCCGCCTCAGGGTTGGCCACAGCCCCAGACCTGGCGATGCGCTGAAGACCGCAGCGTTGCGCCGCGACATCGACAAGTTCCGCGACGCGCCGGCGCAACTTGCGGGCGCGAAGGACGAGGAAGAGGACAAAGCAGAGGTAAGGCACAAAGGCCCAGAGCTGCGCATGCGCGGTGTTGAGCAGATGATAAATGAGCAGCGTCAGGACAATGAGGTTGATGATCACGGTCGTGGCGACGAAGCGATTTCGCAGCCCGACGCGGGTCAGGCATTTCCCTCCGCCGTGGTATTCGGTGACGGTTTGCAGGACCATGCTCCACCAGAAGTTCCCGTAGATGTGAATGTCCCAGTCGTTCCACCCGGTATCTGTGGAGTAACGCCAGCCTTCCTCTTCGAGGAGGGCAAGGGTGGCGGCGAGCAGCGGCTGGCGATCTTTCCCTTCGTCGCTCCAGTAGCTGCGCCGCGCGTAGGAACCGGTGAAGCTCGAGCTCGCGGGCAAAGATTCCGGGGCGGCGATGACGGCACGCGGAGTGCGTTTGAATTGCAACCAGGTGAAATAACGAGACCAGCCGCGCACGAGGGGTTGGATGAAGGCTAGGAACATGACGAGCATCCGCGCCGCGATGGTGTCGAACTTCGGCTCGATGCGGGCATGCAGCATGTAGGAGATCGCCACGCAAAGGGTTCCCCCGAACATGAGATAGGGCACGATGCGCACCTCCGGCAAAAAGATGCCGAGGCCAAAGAGAAAGACGGTAAGCGCAAACCATTCGACGCTGCTCAAGTAGCCCGCGATCTCGGATTGCGGGGTCGGGTAGATCGATTGGAAGAGGCCGTCGCCGAAGGTGCCGTGGTAAACGATCGGTCGGTTGATGAACCAGCTGAAGCGGGGAGCGCCGTAGATCTGACCGCGCCATTTCGCGGTTCCGGTCGGACCGAAGAAGATCAGGTGCTTGAACCGGAGCATCGATTCCGCTTCGCCGTAGCCTTCCTGTTGCTCCTGGAAAGCTTCGAGCGTGAAGCGGCGGTGATGCCAGACGATCGCGGTGGGGCTGTAGGCGATTTCGTGGCCGGCTTGCTGGATGCGCCAGCAGAAATCGACGTCGTCGCCGGCTTTCCGATATTCGGGATCGAATCCACCTACGTTGTCAAAGGCCCACCGATACCAGGCCATGTTACAGCCAGGAATATGCTCGGCGACGGTGTCGGTGAGCAGGACATGGCTGGGCCCACCGGGGGCGGCGGCAATGGAGGCCTGAATCCAGTTCTGCGCCGGTGGAGAAACGTTCGGACCGCCGACCCCAGCGTAGTTTCCGCTTAGCAGGGTCGCGACGAGATAGTAGAGCCAATCGGTATCGGCCATGCAGTCGGAGTCCGTGTAGGCCAGGACTTCACCCTGCGCGGCAGCCGCGCCGGTATTGCGCGCGTGGCTGAGGCCGTGATTTTCCTGCCGGACATAACGGATCTGAGGATAACGCGCGGCGATCTCGGCGGTGTCATCGGTGGAACCATCGTCGACCAGGATGACTTCGTAGGCCGGGTAAGCAATTTTGCCTAACGAGTCCAAACAGGCAGCCAGAGTGGGTGCGCCGTTGTACGAGCAAACGATGACCGAAATCATTGGCTCGCGCGGCAACGGCGGGCGGGGAAGGGGGGCGTCGCTTTGGCCCAGCTTCTCGCGTAGGACGCCAAAAACTTTCTTGGGCGCACGCTCCCGTGTGACAATGCCAAAAGCCCAATCGGTAATCTCCTGCTCACCAGTGAACCATTCATCCGTCCAAGAAAAGAAGACGGTGCCCGCGAGGCCGCATTTCACGACTGAATCGAGGTGCCAGCCGAGCATCTGCGCCTGTTCGTCTTCACCGTGACGGATCGTATCCGTCCCGAATTCACCCAGGATCAGTGGACGCTCTTCGGCGAGGTTCTGCAGTCGAAAAAGGTAACGCTCGAAGTCTCGCTGACTATGCAGGTAAACGTTGAAGCAAAGGAAATCGACGTTCTGCGGCAGGAGGAATTCGGTTGGCGGAAAACTCGCATAGGAGAATAAGACCTCTGGGCTCTCGTGGCGGGCGATCCGAATGAGGTGCTCGAGAAATTCCGTGACGCGCCTGACTCCAAGCCAACGCACCATCGTGCTGGAGATCTCGTTCCCGACGAGGTAACCGAAAATCGCAGGATGGCCTGCGTGTTTCCGAACCGCCGCCCGGATCGAATCGATGACTGCGTCGCGGGCGGGTTTGCCACGCAGAAATTCAATGTGCTTTGCCCACGGAAGCGTGATCAGGACACGCAAACCTGCCGCCGCGCACCTATCCAAGAACCAGATGGGCGGCGAATGATAAATGCGGAGCAGGTTCAGGCCAACTTCGCGCATTTGCGCGAGATCCTGATCCAACTGCTCTGGCGTTCCGAAATAATCGCCGTCAGCATCCGGCCGGAACGGGCCGTACGTGACCCCTTTTACGAAGAACTTGCGGTCGCCCTCAAAGAAGAACTTCGCGACAGCCCGGATTGGACCCGGCGAATGGGAACTCACAGCGGAGTTCCCTAAGCCAAGCGTCTAAGCGAAGCAAAGCATTTACCCAACGCACCGGCCAATCAAAGCTCGGGCCCGATAATCTGGCGCAGCTTCATCATCCCGCGGCGAATGCGCGCTTTTACGGTGCCGAGCGGTTCGTCGAGTTTTTGCGCGATCTCCTGTTGAGTGAGACCGCTGAAAAACGCCAATTCGATGGCCCGCCTCTGATCGTCTGACAATTGGATTACGGCGCTGCGCACGATGGCGTTGGTCTCACGCGCGGCCGCTTCATCGGACGAATCGTGCTCGACAACGCGATCCCAAATCTGCGCTTCCTGCTCGATTTCTTCCTGAAGCCGATTCCTGCGTTGCACCCGGCGAAGGCGGTCGATCGCTTTATTTCGGGTCAGAGTCATCGCCCACGTCAAAGGCTTTCCGCGGCGGACATCGTAAATTGAAGCTTTCTCCCAGATCTGGACGAAGGCCTCCTGCACCACTTCCTCGGCGTCTTTGGCGTTGTTGAGAACGCGAAAGGCAGTGGCGAGGAGAATTCCGGAGTAGCGACGGTGAAGTTCACCGAGGCTGCCGTGATCACCAAGGGCCGCAAGGCGGAATAGCTCGGTGTCTTGGACGGTCGAATCTAGAGTGGCTTCCATATAGACAGATAGTGTTAATATACTAGACGTATACTAGACATAAATCGGATGCCTGTCATGAAAAGTTTTTTGGTTCAGGGCGATTATGCCGGCTCGGGAAGCAAATTGAGGGCTTCCGCAGCGATCGCTGCCGTCGCGTCGATGTCGGCGACCGAATGTGCTGTAGAGATGAAGCCGGTCTCGAATTGAGAGGGGGCGAAATAGATTCCGGCGTCGAGGCAACGCCGGAAATATTCGGCGAACTGGGCGGGGTCGCTCTCTTTGGCAGTCGCTAAGCTAGAAACCGGCTTTTCGGTAAAGAAGAGACAGAACATCGAGCCGATGCGATGGAATGTGAGAGGCCGCCCGAGGCGCTGAAGCGACGCGCGCACCCTGTCCTCGAGTCGTTGGCCAAGCGCCTCCAGCAACTGCCATCCATTCCGTCTCTCAAGTTCGCGTAGTTGCGCCAGGCCGGCGGCCATCGCGAGCGGGTTCCCAGATAAAGTTCCCGCCTGATAGACGGGCCCATCGGGCGAGAGCTGATCCATGATTTCGGCGCGGCCGCCAAACGCTCCCACGGGTAATCCACCACCAATGACTTTTCCCAATGCCGTGAGATCCGGTTTGATTCCGTAGATCTCCTGTGCCCCGCCGCGCCCAACCCGGAATCCGGTCATGACTTCATCGAAAATGAGGAGCGCTCCCGCGGCGGTGCATTCGGCGCGCAGCAGTTGCAGGAAATCCTCGCGCGGTGGGTAAAGACCGGCGTTCGCTGGAATTGGCTCCAGGATGACTGCGGCAATCTGGCCGCTGTTTTCACGAAAGGCCGCGCGCACCTCCTCGATGTCGTTGAAGGGAAGGGAGATCGTGAGACGCGCGAAGTCCGCGGGAACGCCCGCGCTCTCGGGCTGGCCCTGCGTGAGGGCGCCGCTGCCGGCTGCCACCAGCAGCGAATCGACATGGCCATGGTAGCAGCCTTCGAACTTGATCACCTTGTCGCGTCCGGTAAAGCCCCGGGCCAGTCGCACGCATGACATGGTGGCCTCCGTGCCGCTGTTCACCATTCGTACTTTTTCGATTGAGGGAATCCAGGCGCAGATGAGCTCTGCCATTTCCACTTCTAGGGGATTCGGGATGCCGAAGCTAAGGCCGTGCTTCGCAGCGGCCTGCACGGCCTGCACGACTATCGGCGGCGCGTGGCCCAGAATCGCCGGACCCCAGGTGCCGACGTAGTCGATGTATTCGTTGCCATCGACGTCCCACACTTTTGCGCCAGCGGCGCGGTCGACAAAGAAAGGTGTTCGTGCCAAACCGCGAAAGGCGCGCACTGGCGAGTTGACGCCGCCGGGGATGCGTTTCTGCGCGGCGGCAAATAATTCGGAAGAACGCGACATCTACCGCCAACATCGAACATCGAACATCGAACTTCCAACATCGAATGATCAGCGCGGACCCCGTCGCGTTGACAGGCCTCCGCCGCGCTCCTACTCTCCGGTCGCGTAACGGCGGGGTAGCCAAGTGGTAAGGCAGCGGTCTGCAAAACCGCTATTCGTGGGTTCGATTCCCGCCCCCGCCTTTCATACTTGTCGTGGGTAATTTTATTCCAAGTTCTTCGTTTTTGAGGGGCGCTCGCTAGATGTAATTCCGGTCGCGGCACGCGCG
>JACCXA010000108.1 GCA_013697365.1 Chthoniobacterales bacterium | reverse complement strand
ACCCTGCTCCGGCCTCGGCCAGCGGCGCTCCACGCTCTGTTCGAAGCGATCGTAAAAGTGGTAAAGACCAACGGAGCGCGCGACGATCACGCCGGGGAATCCGAGTTCATCCTTCGAGAACGGGAGCGTGCCGATGAGTGCGTCGATCACGTCGAAGCGTTGCGCGTGCTGACGCACGAAGGCGGCCGCTTTGCGGATGAAGATGAGCTGGCGCAGGGCGAAGGTGACACGCGAGGCGCGCACGCCGGGGAAGACATCGGAGAGGCTGAATTTCTCGACGACGTGGCCGTGGTCGCGCCATTGCCCGGCCAGCTCCATCCAGACGCGCGAGGCGCCGAGGCGCGCGTCCCAAGGGAGATTTACGATGACCAGGATGCGCAACGCTTTGGAGGAAGGGACCATCAACGGGAAAAACGCCAGAGCGCGTTCCAGAATTTGTGCCGGACGGGATTGACGTAGTGGCGCAGAATAATTTTCGAGCTGGCGTAGTGATCGCCGTACAAAAATTGATCGTCGAGCTGTAGCACGAACGTCTTTGGGTCGAGAGGCGCGGCGCCATTCGCATGCATGGTCAGATGCGTCATCGTCTGGTTGGTAAAGAAGTTCGGAGGCCCATCGAGCTCCAGGAATCGTTTGATGCTTAACGACCACTCCAACTTGCTCCGAAGAAACAGAACGCCGGTGTTGATGGGCTTTTTGCGTTCGGCCTTGTCCCGCAAGATCCGTTCATCCGCCGAAAGCTGACAGTCAGCGAGATAGTATTGCGGTCGGTCCAACGCCAGCGCGGCGCCAAGATCTCGCGCACCGGGAAAGAAGAGAACATCAGAGTCCACGTACAGGGCCGGGCCATCCACGGGAAGCGACATGATCAAGGCGAGCTGTTTGCCGGTTGCATGGCCGGTGAGATACAGGCGCAACGATGGGTCAAGACCGGCTGGAATTTCGGCAGTCGACGCTGAAACGCTGACCACGGGGTTGAGCGCTTGCAGTAGTGCGATGCTTCGTGGCGAGTATGTCCCATCGGAAACGACCGTCCATTTCTTCGGGCTACCGGCGTGCCGGAGGAGAGACCGGATGGATGCGGCCTGCTCCGGGAGCGCGCTTTCCCCGGAGTAGGAATAGACCTCGAACGGGAGATGGGCCGGCGACGGTTGGCTCTGCCGCGAGAAAGCCGGAAGCGCCGCAGCGTAAGCGCTGCGGATCGCTCGAGCTTCGGCGCGCGCGAAATGGTAGGAGAAGTTTGGCAGACGCTCAGGCATGCGCGCGCGGCAGACTGCGAAATCCACGGAAGCTGAGAACCAGATTCAAAAAAAGGTTCGGCACCGAAGAGATCAGGTTGAAAATGAGGACGCCGCGCACGCTCGAAAAATCCGTGAAGGGGATGAGCGCAGCCTGCGTTCCGAGAGTGAGCGGGATATAAAGCCAGGACCCGGCGATCCAGGCCTTGGATGAGTTCAGCGCCCAGAAGGTATTGATCAAGGCGCTGGCGACGGCGCCTCCGACCATTAGGACCAACTCACGCTGCAAATGAGAGTACTGACCGCCGAGCACAAACAGAAACGCTCCCGGAACCATCGCCGCGCCGGCGATGAGCAGGATGCTGAAAGCCGCGACAGAGCCGACCACCCCCGCATACTGCCAGCGCAATCTACGCGGACTCTGGCAGCGGGCGAAAGCGGGCACGAAGACGTTTGTGAGCAGGTTGCTCAGAACGCCGAAGATCATGGCAAGGCGGCCGAGAGCGCCCACTTCTGCGACGGAACTCGCGCGGGTTCCAAAAAAGCTGATCAGGAAAATGGTGATCTGCCCCTGGAGGCAGAAGAAGATGGAATTGGCCGCCTGACCGCGAATGAAGCCAAGCATGGCGCCGCGGTCCTCGTCGTTGACCGGCGCCGTTAGGTCGATAATGCCGGTGACGTATCGTCGCAGCATCCAATATTGGAGGAACAGAATGGCGGAGCCGACCGCTACCGCGATGCTGGCATTCAGAAAAAGCAGGAGGAGCGCGAAGAGAACGAGCAGGCGCGCGATGGACCCAGTCAGGTCGATGGTTTGAATGGTCTTGATGTCGGAATGCAGGCGCGGCACCACGCTCAAAACGCCGAGCGAGAGTTGAATTAGGAGCCCGCCGAGGACGAACGCGATCAGAACGCCGGCGTAGAACGGAGAGGCGCCATTCTTGACCAGCATGAAGTAGAGCAGCGGCGTCACGACGGCGGTCGCAGCCGCGCCTAAATTGCGGCGCAAGCGGAGAGCCGTCGTGATGAGCTGACCGAAACGATGGCGATCCTGCCACACGCGTCCGCCGATGGAGATAAGCCCGATGCTGATCCCGATGTCTGCGAGGACGTTGAGCGTCCCCTGCATGGTGTTCGCAATCGTGAAGTAGGCGTACTCACGCTGGTCCAAGGTGCGGACGAGAAGAATGCCGCTCAGGAAGCCGATGAATTGCACGGCTGCCTGCGCAAAAGCGAAACTGCCGACGATGCGCGCGCGATGTAAAGCGCGCCGGAGGACCGGCGCGGAGGCTTCGTCGAGCAGCGGAGAAGAGATCGGGCCGAAAAAGCTCATGAAGCGTGTAGTCCGGGTTTTTGGCCGGAAATGACCGCTCGATTCCCGCTAAAGCCGGGACTACACACCGAGGACTACGACGGCGCGCGATTCCCGTTTTGCAACGCGGCCACGCCGTGGCGATCTTCATCAGGAACGGGCGTATTGTAGTACTCCGAATACTGGTAGTAGTAGTATTCCGGCAGCGACGTATCGACGTAGTTCAGGATCACGCCGGGCACGTTCACCTGCCGATTGTAGAGAAGCTCGAGCGACTTCTTCGTGAGCCGCGCGGAGGTGTAGGAGAGACGCACGACGAAGAGGGTGGCATCGATCTTCGGGGCGAGACTGGTGGTGTCATCGGCCGCGAGCACCGGCGAACTATCGATGATGATGTAGTCGTAGTGATTGTAGATTTCCTGGAGGAGCCGATCGGTCGTATCGCGCAGAAGATGCTCGCTCGGTTGCGAGAGCGTTTTGCCACGAGGAAGAACGAAGAGGCTCGGATAAGCAGTCGGGACGATCACTTCCTGCCAGTTCACTTCACCCTTGAGCACTTCCGAGAAACCGATCTTGGAAGAAAGATCGAACGCTTCGCGCTGAGCCCCGCGGCGAAGATCGCCATCAATCAAGAGAGTGCGGGCGCCGGAGAGCGCGAAGGTGATGGCCAGGTTCGCTGAGATGGTCGACTTGCCTTCGTTCGGCACCGCGCTGGTAATAAGCAGCGTTTTAGGCCGCGGACCCTCGTAGGGCATGAAGAAGATGGAAGATCGAATGTTGCGATACGATTCCGCAAAGATGTGCCGGGCATCGTCCGGCTGGAGGAGCGACACCTTGCCCTTCGTTTTCTCGCGCGGGATCTGGCCGAGCACATTTTCGGAGAAGTGATGTTGGAACTCGCCGAAGGAGGCCATGCGGTCATCGATCCTGTCGAGGAGGAGCAAAATGGCGATGCCGGCGAATGCACCACAGCCGAGGCCGATGAGGAGGCTCTTAAGCAAGCCGGGGCGGACGGAGCTGGGGGTTGTCGCCATTTCCATGATGGAGACCTGGTCGCCGCCGTCGACCACTTGCGAGACGCCGACGTCCTTGACGCTATTCGAGAGCCGATCGTAGAGAGTCTTGAGGCGATCGACTTTGCCCTTCAGGCGATTGAAGAGCGCGAGGCGCTGACTGAGATCGAGCGCTTTGGTTTCCCATTCCTTGATGTTCGCCTGCAAGTTCTCCATCTGTTTGCCGATCGAGTTCCGGCGGGTGGAGAGTTTTTCTACCGCGTCAGCGCGGAAGAGCTTGATCAGGTTCTCCTGCTTCGCGATTTCATCGTTCAGTTTGATGATCTTAGGGTGCTTGGGACGGAGATCGCGCGAAAGCGTATCGCGTTCGGCCTTCAGTAACTGGACGTTCTGCTTCGCTTTCAGGTAATCGCCTTCCGGCCCGATGTCAGAGAAAGGCATTCCTTGCTGCGGAGGCTGGGGAGCTTCCCCTGCGGGCGAGGCGCCGGCCTCTGGTTTATTGCTGGCAGGCCCGCGATCGAGATTTTGGTCCAGGTCCAGTTTCTCCAGCAACTCGTATTCTGTCTTCAACGACGCGTATTGCTGATTGAGCTTCACAAGGTAAGCCGCAGCGCTGTTCCCCTCTTCCTGAATGAAACCAATGTTGTTCTGCTTCTGGAATTCGAGCATCTCGTCTTCGCCGTTGCGGAGATCTTTCTCGACCTGAATCAGCTGCTCGGTGATGGCGGTGGTCACATTATGACCCTGGTCTTCCCGCATCCCCTTTTTGAAATCGAGATACTTCTGCATGACCGCGTTCAGGTAGGCCTGCGTGTATTCCGGTGTGCTGCCGATGGCCTGCAAATCGAAGATGGAGGTGCGCGGTTTTTGCGCGACGGAGAGATCGACCCGGACGGGTGGCAGCTCCGGGTGGGTGGAATGCACGAGACTCTCTGCGCTCCGCCGCACTTCCGCGCTTTGCATGAGCTGGATCTGCGTGCCGTAGAAATTGACGCTGTCTTCGCTGTAAACCGCGTTCTGGTTGATGTTCAGCTTACCCGCCAGCATCATCTTGGCGGTGGAAAGAAACGATGGCGGCGTCTGATAGATGAGCCACGACTGGACGAAGAGACCGAGACAGATCGTGAGCAGCGGAATCCACCAGCGGCGCAGCAGGAGCGCGCGGTAGCGATGCAGCCTCGTGATGAACGAGGTTGACCAGGAAGCACTTGAAGGACGGTCGGGGGTCGGAGGTTGCATACGTTACATGTTGATCAAACGCTGCGGCACGAAGATCCGGTCATCCGGCAGCACGGCCACATCTTCATCGGTCCGTCCTTCTTCGATGACCCGCTTCAGGTCGACGATTACTTCCTGCCCACCCTTGCGGGTCAGCTTTACCTTGCGCTTATTTGCGAAATCGCCAAAGCCACCCGCGCGAATCACGGCCTTGCTGACGGTGTAGTCTTCGTCCGGTGGAATCTCCTGAGGGCCCGGTCCCTTCACGGAACCGATCACGTAGACTTTGCCCCGCGATTTCTCGCTCACGTGATCGACCGCGATGATAACGGTCGCGTGGTAGTAGTATTCCTTCTCGAGCGCGGCCTTGACGTTGTAAGCCAGCTCCTTCGAGGTCTTGCCGGCCGCCTGGACCAGCCCGATATACGGCACTTCCAACTGGCCGTTATCGTTTACGCGCAGACGCTGTGATTCGTTGTCACGATCCTCGACCACGCGAAAGCTAACGAAGTCGTTCGAACCGAGACGGGTCCGATCGTCCAGCACGTTCATCGAGTTCGTGCGCATGACAGTGCCGGTGGCTGGTGGCTCCGCCGCGATCGCACGCGGGGGCGGCTGCTGGAACGTGGAAGGCGTGCTCTCCTGGGCCGGCAGCGGCGAGCTAACGAGAGATGCGGCAGCTGCGAGGGTGAAGACAACAGTTCTCATGCAAATTCAATCGACTCCGATTTAGAAACTATAGGTGGCGTCGATCGAAACGCGGTTTTGTTTATAACTGCGCAATTCCACGTCGGACTCTTTCTGCGTGTATTGATAACGGGCGCCGAGGGTGACATGGCGCGTCAGCTGATAGCCGACGGTGATCGCTCCGCCGTAGCGCTGGAGATGTTCATCAATGAAGCCGCCGGAATCCTCCGCGTCTTCAAAGAACAACTCGGTCGAAAGCAAGGTGCGGTTGATGATGTTCCAGGTCGCGGTGTGGCGGACGTAGTTCAGTTTGATGTAATTCGAGTTCACGCCCAACTGCGATTCATGTCCGACAGAAATGCTGTGAGTCAGGGCAGCATTCACCCGGTGGGAGAGAAGGGCGTTGATATAGAAGTCATCGAGGTCCTGCGCGTCGTCGAAGTCGACAAAGCTTCCATCCGGAAAGGGACCGAGGGCCACGCTGTCGCCATCGAAGCTAATCGTCTGGTAACCGGCCGCGACGCGAAGCTTGATGTAGCTGCTTATCTGCGTTTCGACGAAGCCGCCGAAGCTGAATGTGTTGGAGTCATTCAAAACGTTTTTGTCATAAGCGTTAAAAACGTAGCTCGTCTCGAGGCCGACGCCGGTGGTGGAGCTAACGGCGAAGCTCACCGTGCCCATCAGCAGCTCCGCGTTCCGATCGAGGTAATCGAAATCGTCGTTCGTGGCGATGAAGGTGTAGTGATCGTAGCCCAGCGTAAGGACGGCCTTGTTCAAATCCCATAGCACCGACACGCCGGCAGTATTCTGGAAGCGACCGTAATCCACCACGCCGCTGAGTTGAGGCTCACCGATGGGATCCTGCTCGAGGGAGAATCGATCGTGGAAATTGATCCGGAAGTCGCTCACGAAAACGTCGAAGGAAAGCTGTGAGCCAGGAGTCAGCAGGATGCCATCGGTGTTATTCTCGGAATGCTCGGCATAGAACGCGTAGCCGACCCCGATATCCAACCGGAGAGTATTGAGCTGAGTGACCGGCCAGAGCGCGTTCAGGTTCACCTGTGGGCGGAAGATGAAATCCTGCCGGGTGTCTTCCTCTGCGATATTGATGTTGTCGTTATATTCAAGGCCCATGGTAGAGCTGAAACGGAAGCGGACTGGGCCGACGAGAAGGTTATAAGGAATCCGATCAAGTGTCTGGCGGCGCGCTTCTGCGGCAGCTTCGCCGGCGAGCGAGGGCCGCACTGTATCCTGTCCCCGCACCGCCGTGGTTCCGAAGAGAAGAACGAAGAGGAGAGCCGCCGCAATCTTCCGGAGAGAGAAGGCGCGGCAGCGGCGGCGTGGATTACTGCTCATGGTAGGAGATGTTAGCTGAATTAGCAGAAGTGATACCATCGAGCGTGAATGCTGAATTTGGTCTCACTTAAGCCTCCGCCGAAACGACCGCTGCTTTGTCGGTAAGACGTAGTTTCTTAGACACGTTCGGGAGCTTATTGGGGTTCTTTTACTGAGCCCCATATAGGGCAGCAAGACAAATCGCGGTCGCGTAGCTAGGGCAGCGCGACACTTAACGGGTTCGAAAGGCAGAACAGTTTCCGAACCGCTTCTGCCGGTTCTTGCACTGCTTATGGAAAATTTCTAATGCCAGGCCCAATCTAAGCTTTTAAGCGGAACCGAGATGAAAAGGTTTCCGTTCCCACACAGTAAGAGGCGCAAGGCCGTCTGCACTTTCAACGCCCTTCTCGTGGTCGCCGCTTTGCGGTCCAGCTTCGCAGCCGACCTGGAGAACCAAAGCAACGAAGCCAAAAACCTGGCCCGCATGAACTGCGGTGCGCAGATCGAGTGCACCACGCCCGATGGCAAAGTCGCCGAGGTTGCGACGGCCTCCGATCTCAACAAAAGTGCCGCTGCCCTCATCATGGATGACGACACCGTGAGCTGTCCGCTCCAGGAAGGTCAAACCACCTTCGTCGTTAAACTGCCGACAGCGTTCGTGCTCGACCGGTTCACTTTCGTGAATGAAAACGCAGCCGCCGCCGGCGAACTGAAAATCTCCGTCTCAAACTACCAGCTCCCGGCTGCGAGTAGCAAATGGGTCGAGGTCGACGGACACGTCACCTTCACGAGCAAACGGCTCTTCAATCTCTCGATGGTGGGCGTCGAAGCCCGCTACGTGAAGCTCGCCTTCCTTGTCCGGACAGCTGGCCGCATCGCCGCGCTTGGTCTCTACGGCGGAGAGTCGCTCCAGTCCTTCTCCGAGCGGAACCTGCATTTGGTCCGGGCCGAGAACGGAGTCACGAACGCCAGAATCACCCAGGTCGCCAACAAAGCAGGCGGCAGCAACATCGAAGATTCGCTGAACTTCGACTTCGCGAGCCTCTACGCACACGCGCGCATTGTTTACGTCAGTTCCGGAGCGTCGGCCGCCTCGCGCAGGATGATCGATGACGACACCGTCACCGCTTACAAGTTCGCGCCGACCGATCGGCACCCCACCGCCGTCGTGGAGCTCGGCCAACAGGAACGGCTCCATCGCATCAGCGCGCTCTATAAAATGGAAGCGGGCCGGCTGGATGTTTATCTTCTGAACGAGCTGCGTGCGAACCGCGGTGACCTGAGCGAGGCGAAGCTCGTTGCCTCCGTCGTGAACCACGAGAGAAACGGCAAGGCTGCGGTCGACTTCGACCCGGAAGGCGCACGCTACGTCGCTTTGCGATGGACACCGGATGAGGCGAATTCGGGTGAGCCTTTCGAAGTCGCGGAGATCAATGCCTTCGGCGACGTCCCGCTCTCGATTCTTAACTTCAGCGCGTTGCCCGAAGTCTTCGCCAGCAATCTCTCGGTAACGACTAGGCCTCCGTCGTTTCCAAGCGATCTGCCGGGTCTCCCAACCATTCCAGTGGTCAGTCC
>JACCXA010000085.1 GCA_013697365.1 Chthoniobacterales bacterium | reverse complement strand
GATTAACCCCCAACTGCGTCATTATCTGCAACGACACAGTTATTCTAAAGCACTCGACTTTTTGAGTGCCCGGGCGCAGGACGCTTAACGCGAATATAACTCGACGATCAACTGTTCGTTAACCATCGGCTGCATTTCGTCGCGGGCCGGAATTCGCGCCACTTTTCCGCTCAGAGCATCCCGATCCGCCACCAGCCAGTCAGGCACGGGAGCGATCTGCGTTAACTCCAGATTGCGGAGAGCGAGCTGGCGAGACTTTGGCTTATCCTTCACTTTCACTTCGTCACCCGGCTTCACATTAAAGGAGGCGATGTTCACGTTGCGTCCATTCACCTGGACGTGGCCGTGCGAGACCAATTGACGTGCACCGCTGCGGGTATTGGCCAGGCCGAGACGGAAGACAACATTGTCGAGCCTCGTCTCAAGGAGCTGAAGAAGGGTTTCTCCCGTCACACCGCGCCGTTGCAGGGCCGTCTGGAAAATACGGCGGAACTGCTTCTCGAGTAGCCCATATTGATACCGAAGTTTCTGTTTTTCACCGAGCGCGACCGCATAGTCGGACTGCTTGCGGCGCGAACCTTTCGGCCCGTGCATTCCGGGCGGATAATTTTTCCGCTCCAGCGATTTCGATGGCCCAAAAAGAGGCACACCATAACGGCGGCTTACTTTGGTTTTCGGTCCGGTATATCTGCCCATTTAAAGCTTCAGTGTTTGATGTTAAATTCGACGCTACACGCGGCGCTGTTTTGGCGGCCGGCAACCGTTATGCGGCACGGGAGTGACATCACGAATGACTGTGAGATCCAGTCCGATCGCCTGTAGTGCGCGCACCGCGGACTCGCGTCCCGCTCCTGGCCCACGGACAAGAACTTCCACTTCTTTCAGCCCGTGGCCCATTGCCTGGCGGGACGCATCCTGCGCCACCATCTGCGCTGCATAGGCCGTGCTCTTGCGGGAGCCTTTGAAGCCGACCTTCCCCGCACTGGACCAGCCAATCACGTTCCCATTCAGGTCGGTGATGGTGACGATTGTGTTGTTGAAAGTGGAAAGCACATGAGCAACGCCCGTGAAGACGTTCTTGCTTCCTTTGGCTTTGATGATTTTCGGCTTCTCGACATCGTTCGGATCGAGCGAAAGATTTTCTTTTACCGGCTCTGGAGCCGCCTCCACTTTTTTCGCCTTCCCCTTCTTCGCCGCTTTCGGAGCAGCAGGAGCAGGAGCGACGGCGACACCGTCAGCAGCTGCCGGTTGCGCCGCCTCTTCAGCCGCGGGCGCAGGGGCGCTTTCAGTAACCGGAGTTATAGCCGAACCCTCAGGCGTGCCAGCTTCAGTGGCGACAGCCTTCGGTTTCTTTTCCTTCGCGGGTTTCTTCTCTTCTGAGTCAGCCATGATCTAATCCTGCTTCTGCCTTTCTCGCCTAGGTCTTGCCGGCCTTGGCATCCTTGTTTCGAATGACACCCACCGTCTTCCGAGGGCCTTTGCGCGTTCGCGCGTTCGTCGAAGTCCGCTGGCCGCGCACTGGAAGTCCGCGACGATGCCGGATTCCCCGGTAGCAGTTGATCGCCTGCAAACGCTTAAGATTGCTCTGCAATTCGCGGCGAAGATCGCCCTCAATCAGCAATTTGTTTCCCGTGATGGCATGAATCACGTCGTTAATCTGAGTCGGCGTCAAATCCTTCGCGCGCAGGTTAGGATCAATGTTCGTCTGCTCCAGGATGCGCCGGGCTGTTGTGGGCCCGATTCCGTAAATGTAAGTCAGCGAAGCTTCGATGCGTTTGTCTGAGGGGATCTCTACTCCAAGTAAACGTGGCATATTTATTCCTGGTTAACCCTGGCACTGCTTGTGACGAGGATTCTTGCAAATCACGCGGACAACGTTCTTGCGCTTCACGATCTTGCACGCTTCACAAAGTCTTTTTACTGAGGGTCGCACTTTCATAGCTTCGACGAGACGAAAAACGCGGAGATCAGCTCCGCGTTGTCACTGCTGGCGAACGTGATTCGCCCTTCGACAATCGTAAGGGGGAGACTTTTAGCAGAAGTTTCTGGTCTCGCAAGATACGAATGGAATCGAAATGCATTGTCTTGATTCGCCGCAGCGTTACTTCAACTGCTTCTGGCTGCGAAAGGTCAGGATTTCCGGCTCCGCCTTCGTGATCAGGACGGTGTGCTCGAAATGAGCCGAGGGCAGCCCGTCCGCCGTGCATACCGTCCAGCCGTCGTCCAGCAAGCGCACGACCGCCGTGCCGGCATTGATCATCGGCTCGATCGCAAGCGTCATGCCCGCCTTCAGGCGCGGGCCGCTTCCTCGCTTCCCATAGTTCGGGACCTGTGGCTCTTCATGCAATTTGCGGCCAACCCCGTGTCCGACGAATTCGCGCACAACCGAGAACCCGTGCGTGACGGCTTCCTCCTCCACAGACGCACAGACGTCGCCGAGACGAACTCCTTCCAACGCTGAGCCGATCGCTCGGCGGAGCGCGTCTTCAGTAGTGCGAAGCAATTTTTCGGTGCGAGGGTCAATCATCCCCACCGGCACGGTCGAGGCCGTATCCCCCACCCAACCATCTTCAATCACTCCGATATCGAGCTTCACGATGTCGCCATATTGAATGCGGCGCTGACTGCCGATGCCATGCACGATCTCGTCGTTTAAGGAGATGCAGATATTGCCGGGGAAAACGCGATGGCCAAGACGATATCCGAGAAACGCGCTTTTTACCCCGGCCTCGTGCATCAGATCAGCAGCCGCTTCGTCGACTTCCTTGGTCGAAATGCCGGGACGCACCAGTTCGCTGACACGCTCGAGGATTTCGCTTGCCGTCTGGCAAGCCTGCCGCATTTTTGCGATTTCTTTGCCGCTCTTGATCGGGATCATGCCGCCTGCTCGATCAAACGAGATATGTCCGCGAAGACGGCTTCGCGATCGCGATTCCCATCGATCCGCCGAAGCGCGCCGAGCTTTTCATAGAAGTCGGCGAGCGGCTGGGTCTTAGCGTTGAACTCCTCCAGGCGATGCCGGAGGACGGTTACATCGTCGTCGTTCCGTCGCACAAGCGGGCCATCGCAATAGGGGCAAACGGGGCGCGACGCAAAAACTGCACTCGTCGAGCTCGTCGTGAAGCCGCAGGACTGGCACTGCAACCGGCTCAAAATCCGGTCGCCCACCGTCTGTTCAGACACTTCGAGCCAAAGCGCGAGATCCAGCGGAGTCCGGTGGCTCTGCAGGATCTGCTGCAGGCTCTCGGCCTGCGGTGTCGTCCGAGGGAACCCGTCGAAGACAAAACCGTGACCGCCGTGCAAACGCAGCCAATCTTCAATCAATTCGACGATGATCTTGTCGGGGACAAGCCCACCCAGTTGGGTCGTCTCGGCTGTTTCGAGTCCAAGCGCGGTGCCCAGGTCTCTCTCGCGCCGCAAGATCGCTCCCGGAGACGTGACGGGAATTCCGAATTGGCGGGTGATCATCTCCGCCTGAGTTCCCTTTCCGGAACCAGGAGCACCGAGGAGGACGAGGCGCCTTTTCACCTAGCGCCCGTAGACGAAAATGGCGACGCCGCCGATGACGAGAACTGCGATGCCGACGTAAAGCCACATCAACGTCGTCTGCGGAGCAGCTTCACCGCGATTGTAGGTGGAACCCGCTCGGCTACCGCTGCGGATGCGGCCTTTGCGCAAAAAGCCGTCGTAGTGCCGCTGGATCAAATGCGTTTCCACCTGGCGCATCGTGTCGAGCATCACGCCGACGATGATGAGAAGACTCGTGCCGCCGAAAAACTGCGCCGTAATTTGCGGCACGTTCAGTCCCTGGCTAAGCAGGCTTGGCAAAACAGCGATCAGGGTCAGAAAGATCGCGCCCGCAAAGGTGAGCCGCGTCATTGTGAAATCCAAAAATTCCGAAGTCGGTTTGCCCGGACGCACTCCGGGAATGTAGCCCCCATACTTCTTCAGGTCATCGGCGATCTGAGATGGTTGAAACTGGGTCGCCACCCAGAAGTAACTGAAGAAAAAGATCATCAACGCGAGAACGATGTAGTGCGGCCAGCCGGTCGAGAGCGCATCGGAGATTTGCCGCGCGGTCCGGCTATTCTGGAAGGCCATGCCGACGATCGTGGTCGGGAAAAGGAGCAAGGCCCAGGCGAAGATGATCGGCATCACGCCGGCATAATTAACTTTCAGGGGCATATACTGGGTCTGCCCGCCGTACATCTTCCGGCCCACCACGCGCTTCGCGTATTGCACCGTGATCTTCCGCACCCCCTGGGTGACGGCAATGACCGCCGCGATGACGAGGAAAAGGAATGCAATCATCAACACGAGGATGGCTGGATTGACCTGACTGGTTCCTGTGACGCCGGAAGGAACAAAGGTCTTCCACGCTTGCGCCAGGGCCGCCGGCAGCTGGGCCACAATGCCAACGGTGATAATCAACGAAATCCCGTTCCCGATCCCGCGCTCCGTGATTTGATCGCCCAGCCACATCAGGAAAAGCGTGCCCGCTGTCAGAGTCAGAACGGTGATGATCCGGAAGGTCATTCCCAGATCCGCCACGAGAGGAATACCCAGGCGGTTCACCGTTTCGGTGATCCCAGGAAGCATTGTCTGGTAAGATTCCGGATGCTGGAACGAGACGGCGAGCAGGTAACCCTGGACGATGCA
>JACCXA010000043.1 GCA_013697365.1 Chthoniobacterales bacterium | reverse complement strand
AGCGGTCGCGCGAGCTGGGCGTTTTCCGCGCCATCGGGGGTAGCGCGGCGCAGCTCCGGAAAGTGTTGCTCTGGGAATCGACCATGATCGGGATGCTGGCGGCCCTCATCGGGCTGGCTTCGGGACTATGTCTTTCGCTCGTTCTCACGGGAGTCATTAACCGCGCGTTCTTCGGATGGACCATTCAAATGGCCTTCCCGTGGGGTTCTCTTGCTCTCACTCCGCTCTGGATCATCTCCGCTGCGCTGGCGGCGGGCGTGTGGCCGGCCTGGCGCGCAGGTCGCCTCGTCCTGGCGGAAACACTGCGCGACGAATGAGGAAAAGCCTGCATCTCAGTTTGCTCGCTCTCGCTCTTTGCTGCATCGCCGCGGACTGGAGAGTGGCTGAGCCTGGCTGGGATTATGATTTTCCCCGGGATCACCGCATCCATCCGGAATTCAAAACGGAGTGGTGGTATTTCACCGGCAACGTCGCCGGCGAGGGAGGTCAACGTTTTGGCTATGAGCTGACTTTTTTCCGGCACGGGATTACGCCGCTTGCACAGCGGGATACCAACGCGTCGCGTTTCGTGGTTGGCGACCTCAAGTTTGCGCATTTCGCCATCACTGATGTTGCGAAGCAGCGCTTTCGCTTCGAACAAAAAATCAGCCGTGGAGCTTTCGGCGAGGCGGGCTTCAACGATGGCAAACGCCTCGCCTGGATTGATGATTGGACGCTGGCGACAAACGGTGACGATGAATTTGAACTCGTAGCAACGTTGAAGGAAGGCGCCACGCTCCACCTGCATCTGCGCGCGACCAAACCGCCCGTGATTCATGGACAGGGCGGGGTGAGCGCGAAGGCAAGCGGCGATGGCCACGCTTCGCATTATTACTCAATGACGCGACTCGAGACGGTGGGCGAATTGCTCATGGGCGGCAAATCGCAGTCGCTTGTTGGGGAAAGCTGGTTCGACCATGAATGGGCTTCCAACCAGCTCGCGCCGGGACAGGTCGGTTGGGATTGGCTCTCCGTCCATTTCGATGACGGCAGCGAGCTGATGTTGTATCAGATGCGGCTCGAGAACGGCACCGATCCGACTTCGAGCGGATCATTGATCGCGCCGGATGGCACCAGTAGGCATCTGCCCAGCACCAGCTTCCGCATGACGCCGACCGGTTACTGGGAGAGCAGCGCGACGAAAGCGAAATACCCGATCGCCTGGCGCGTCGAGTTGCCGGAGCACGAGATCGAGATTGCGGTAAAGGCGGCAGTGGAAAATCAGGAGCTGGCGTTTCTGCCGCTGGTTTATTGGGAGGGGGCCATCGATGTGACCGGTAAACGCGCGGGGAAGCCGATCAATGGTCGGGGCTATTTGGAGTTAACGGGATACGCCGGTCCGCTGCGAGAGTTGCAACGCTAATCCTCTTGCTCCTGCTCTTGATGTTAATCGTTTAATCCTAGCGATGGAATCGCGACCTAGTCCCGGTCTAAAACCAGCGGACTCGCCTTGTTAATGAGAGTTTCAAGGGGAAGGGCCGCGAGACACACAGGAAACACCTAAGATCAAGCAGCGGTTGCTATTTTCTTCCGCCGAACGCCTTGCGCGAATTGAGGGTTGCGTCGGTCGCAACGCGTTGATAAGACAGCGCATCCGCTGGGGCAGCTTGCGATCGTGGTACCCCGCCATCCCGCACCTTATCTCTCATGAAAAAACTCGAAGCCATCATCAAGCCGTTCAAACTCGAGGAAGTCAAAGAAGCGCTCGCCGAGCTCGGAATTGAAGGCATGACCGTGACCGAGGTGAAAGGTTTCGGGCGTCAAAAAGGCCACACGGAGATCTATCGCGGCAGCGAATACACCGTTGATTTTCTCCCGAAGGTCAAAATTGAAATCGTGCTTTCTGATGAAATGGTGGACAAGGCGGTCCAGGTCGTCGTCAGCGCCGCCAAGACCGGCAAGATCGGCGACGGTAAAGTGTTCGTCGTTCCGGTTGAACATGCGGTGCGGATCCGCACCGAAGAAATTGGCGAGAAAGCGGTGTGATTCGTTGGATTGTTAAAAGAATTAGTCGTTACAAGGTTACATCGTTACATCGAGGTGCGCGTCTTCTGCCCGGTGTAACGATGTAACTTTTTAACCATTTAAGCTCCCCAACATGGCCAAAGACCCCAAAACCGCTTCCGACGTCACGAAGCTGATCAAAGATCGCGAAGTCAAACTGGTGGACTTCAAGTTCACCGATCTGCCGGGAAGCTGGCAGCATTTCACCACCACGCTCACCGAGTACAGCGAAGACATCTTCACTGAAGGCCTCGGTTTCGACGGCTCAAGTATCCGGGGCTGGCGCGCGATCAACGCCAGCGACATGCTCGTCATCCCCGATCCGACCACGGCCTGGGTCGATCCGTTTAACGCCGAGCCGACCCTAAGTCTGATTTGCACGATCGTCGATCCGATCACACGCGAGCCCTACGATCGCGACCCACGCGGAGTCTGCGAAAAAGCCGAGGCCTACCTGCAAAGCACCGGCATTGCCGACACCGCCTTCTTCGGTCCGGAGGCGGAGTTCTTTATCTTCGACGAGGTGCGTTTCGATTATACCGCCAACTCCTCCTTCCACCTTGTCGACAGCGCGGAAGGACACTGGAATAGCGGCAAAGAGGAGTTCCCAAATCTCGGCTACAAGATCCGAGCGAAGGAAGGCTACTTCCCGGTCTCACCGGCGGATACGCAACAGGACATCCGCAACGAGATGTGTCTCGAACTGGAAAAGGCCGGCATCCCGATTGAGCGCCAGCATCACGAAGTCGCGACCGCCGGCCAGGCCGAGATCGATATTCGTTTCGCGCCTATGAAGCAGATGGGCGACTGGATGCAGTATTACAAATACATCGTGCGCAACGTGGCGAAACGGCACGGCAAAACGGTGACGTTCATGCCGAAACCGCTCTTCGGCGACAACGGCTCGGGCATGCACACGCACATGTCGCTCTGGAAAGACGACAAACCCCTCTTTGCCGGCAATGGCTACGCGGGCCTGAGCGAGATGGCGCTTTTTTTCATCGGCGGCATCCTCCGTCACGCCCCTGCGCTGACCTGCATCACGAATCCGACGACGAACAGCTACAAGCGACTCGTCCCGGGCTTCGAAGCGCCGGTCAACCTCGCTTACTCCGCGCGCAATCGTTCGGCCGCTATCCGCATCCCGACCTACTCGGCCAACCCCAAAGCTAAACGGATCGAATTTCGCACCCCCGATCCGTCCGCCAATCCGTACATTGCCTTTTCCGCCCTGCTCCTCGCCGGTTTGGATGGAGTCCAGAACCGGATCGATCCCGGCGACCCGCTCGACAAAAACCTCTACGAGCTTCCGCCCGAAGAACTCGCCCAGGTTCCGAGCGTGCCCGATTCCTTGAGTGGCGCGATCAAAGCGCTCCAGGCCGATCATCAGTTCCTGCTCCGCGGCGACGTCTTTAACGCGGACTTCATCGCGAACTGGACCGAGATGAAACAAAAGGAATACGACACGCTACGCCTCCGCCCGCATCCTTACGAGTTCGCAATGTACTTCGACGTGTAGGGAGCCGGCACTCCTCCCTCTGTGTCGTAGCATCCCCACAATCTCTCATTCCAAGCGGAGCGAAAGGCGAGGAATCTCGCACAGGGCATTTGACATGCTCAAATTGGAAGCGTCGCTATTATCTTCGCGGGTACCCTTCTGTCCGCCGCCTCGGTCGCACAAACGCGCACCGTCGATTAGCTGACTTGAATGCACAAAGATCGACCACCTGGCTTATTCGAAGCGGGTCGACCACTTTCGCATGTCGTGTGGCATGCCTTGATCGTAGGATTTGTTCTGGGGCTGGCAGCTAACTTTGGCTGGACGCTTTGGCGTCAGGACTCCGCTGCAGTTTCGCGTCCAGCCCCCGGCACGGACGCGTTGATCACCGGACTACATGACCGTCCTGTCGCTCCGGTGACGCCGACTCCAGGAATGCCTGCGACGCGCTACCGCTGAGCGCCTCGCTTTGCCTGCGGCTGCTCGAGACGAAAGATCGTTTCGCCTTCTTTCATCAAATCGAGACGGTCTCGCGCAATCGTCTCGAGATAGACGGGATCAGTCTTGAGCAGATTCACCTCACGAGTCTGCCGCGCCAGAAGCATCTTCTGCTCGGTAACCTGCGCGTGCAGGTTATCAATCTCGCCCCGGCTTTGCGTCAGCTTTTTCTGCTGCGGAATGAACAAGCTGATAATGACGAGCGCGAGGGCGACGCAAAGTAAGCCGCGGAGAATGCGATTTAGTTGCTGCCAAATGGAGGCTTCGCGACGCGCGCGGAAATCGCCGTAGCCGGGGTAATCCACTAGCGCATTTTACCGCCGTAAACGGCATTGTCACCAAGTTCCTCCGCAATCCGAAGGAGCTGGTTGTACTTGGCCACGCGATCTGTGCGGCAGAGCGAACCGGTTTTGATCTGGCCAGCATTCGTCGCGACGGCGATGTCGGCAATCGTAGTGTCTTCCGTCTCTCCGGAACGATGGCTGATCACAGCGGAGTATCCATTCTCGGTCGCGAGCCGAATGGCATCAAATGTCTCCGTTAACGTGCCGATCTGATTGACCTTGACGAGAATGGAATTCGCCACGCCCTGATCGATGCCCTTGCGCAGGAATTCAACGTTCGTGACAAAAAGATCGTCGCCCACAAGCTGCACGCGATCGCCCATGCGCTCCGTCAGTTTCTTCCAGCCAGCCCAATCATTTTCCGCGCAACCGTCTTCGATGGAGATGATGGGAAAACGTTCCGCGAGCGACTCGTAGAGATCGATCAATTCCTCAGCGGTTCGGCTTGAACCATCAGACTTCTTGAAGACATAAGCGCCCGAGTCCTTGTCGTAGAATTCGGAAGAGGCGGTGTCGAGCGCGATGAAAATTTGCTCGCCCAGTTTGTAACCGGCTTGTTCAACCGCGGTCGCGATCGACTCGAGCGCGTCTTCGGCGGAACTTAGCTTGGGCGCAAAGCCGCCCTCATCGCCAATGGCGGTGGAGAGGCCACGCTTCTTCAACACTTCTTTCAAGGCATGGAAGACTTCGGTCCCGTAGCGCAGCGCTTCGGCAAAAGTCGGGGCGCCCTTCGGCATGATCATGAACTCCTGAAAATCGATCGGAGCATCGGAATGCGCGCCGCCGTTCAGGATGTTCATCATGGGCACGGGGAGCGTGTTTGCACGTGGCCCACCGAGGTAACGGAAGAGGGATTGACCCGAAAAGACCGCGGCAGCATGCGCGTTCGCCAGCGAAACGCCTAGAGCCGCATTCGCTCCGAGATTCTTTTTATTTTTGGATCCATCGAGGGATATGAGTTTCGCGTCAATTGCGGCTTGATCGAGAGCATCCGCGCCGTGAAGACCTTGCGCGATCGTTTCGTTCACGGCGCGGACGGCGTTCAGCACGCCCTTGCCCGCGTAACGTTGTTTGTCGCCATCGCGCAGCTCCCAGGCTTCGTGCTCTCCCGTGCTCGCGCCGCTCGGGACCGCGGCACGTCCGAAGGCGCCACCCTCCAGCCGAACCTCTACCTCAACCGTGGGGTTGCCGCGCGAATCAAGGATCTCGCGCCCAATGATTTTCTTGATGCTGGTGTGTGCCATACGAGGGAAAGGAACGCCGCTCAGGATGCGTAGCGAAGGCGCTTTTTCAAATGATCTTTGCTATCAGGAGAGCCGGAGACATTCGGCGACGCGAAGTCCTGACCGGCGCGGATGCCCTTCGCGCTGCCGCGCTGAATCGGTCCGTTGGCGTGCCTCCAGCGTAGATTCCCACTGGTAATCTGCCCAAGGGCCACTAGTCTGCCGTATGCTTCCACGGCTTGGAGTTACAGCAGCCCTTCTCGCGGCTGGCTCTCTGGCATGCGCAGCCGAACCCGCCCCGCTGACGCCGGCCCAGCTGGGCAACGCGATCAAGAGCGACACTCTGACGATCCCTACGCCGGGCGAGCTTTTCGCGGCTTTGACGAAGCCAGGCAGCCCCAATTGGGCGGGACAATATCGCGGTCCGATCCCGATGACCTTCAGCAACCGCGCGCAAATCGCGTTGAACCTCGGCGGTTTGATCGCGGACGGTTTTATCGCGATCGAAGCGCAGGACAGCCAGCAGGTGAAGAACATCGGGACGGATATCATCAAACTCGCCAAGGCACTTGGGGTGAGCGAAAACGTGCTCAGCCGCGGCAAGAGCATTAATGAATTTGCCGAGAACAGCGAATGGAGCGCGCTCCAGGAAGAACTCGAAGCAACGCAGAATGAAGTTAAGGCTTCGATGCAATCGAATCGCGATCAGGACTTCGTGATCCTGGTTAGTCTGGGCGGCTGGATTCGCGGGACCCAGGTCGTGAGCGGCTCCGTTCTGGAAAACTACAACGAAGCGAGCGCCCGGGTTTTGCGCCAGCCGGCTTTGGTCAGCTACATCCAGGCGAAAGTGAACGACATTTCGCCGGAATTGCAGAAGGAAGCTCTTGTTAAAACGGTCCGGGAACAACTCTCCGAAATCGAGAAGCTGGTCACCTTCTCCGGCTCTGGCACCCCGACTGCTGAGGATGTCCGTAAGCTGAACGGAGCGGTCAGCAAGCTGATGGCTGATATCCAGAGCAAACCCTACACAAAATGAAGCCGATCTTTCTTGCCTTGCTCGCTGCCGTCGCTCCTCTCGGCATTCTCTCGGCGGCTGACGTCGACAGCGAGGTGGAAGCCCGTAAGGTGGCCCTCGATCTCGCGGGAGCGTTCTCAAACGATGGCTTCAAAATTCGCGATGGCCACTGGACCGGAGCGATTAAGCCTGGAGAACAGACCATTCTCGCCGTGAATCTTTACGCTGGGAATCAATATTGGTTTTCCGTCGGTGCGGTCGCGAAGGCGAAAAATTTCGCGGTGCGCCTCTATGATGAGGCCGGTAAGCCGCTTCTAACCGAAACTTATCAGGACGAAGAGAAGGCTGCGGCTGGCTTTTCACCGACGACGAGTGGGCAATATTTTGTTGGGATTGGTCCGGTCAGCGCGGAACCAAACACGTTTTGCCTCGTTTACTCCTACAAATGAAAATCCTGGCGACGGCTTCTACGGCGGGTGCCCTTGCAGGGGTGACACCTGCGCTGCTCCTAGGGGTCCTGTGCTGCCTGTCATCTGCCTGCACGACTCAGCAGACGGCTGTCTCCAAAGCCCCGAGTGGCAAGGTTTTCGCCGTGGCCGCGGAGCAGACTTCGTTCTATCGCTACGGCCCGCAACAAGGCAACGGACCCGATGAGTCGCTGCCGAAAGACACGCTCATGACGCTGATCCGTCCATCGTTCGGCTACTGCAAAGTCCAACTCCTCACAGGGAACAAGGAAGGCTATGTGGCAAGCGAGGATATCGCACCAGCGGCTCCTACCCTCATTGCCGCCCTGACTGCGCCTGTGCGAAGTGCTGCCGTGACGAGCGGCGGAGGATCGGAGAGAGAAGATTTCGACACGAGTTCGACCGAGCCCCCGCCTCCAGAAACGCTGCCCGATCCGGATCTGCCGCCAGCGGCGGTTGAGGAACCCCCTCCCCAGTAGGCGCCAGGCTGTTACCACTTGCGAATTTGCAGGGCCGCGAGTTACAAGCTTGCGCCACGCCAATGATTTCCAAGCAGGTGCTCTATGAAGGGAACGTGCAAGGCGTGGGATTTCGCTGGGCCGTCAAAAAAATCGCCACCGGCTTTGATGTGATCGGCTGGGTGCGAAATCTCCCCGATGGCCGGGTAGAGCTTCAAGCCAGCGGGGAGCTACCGGAAGTGACGGCGTTTCTGGAGGCCATAGCTCAGAGCGACTTGCGGGCGCATATCAAAAAACAAGACGACACTCCGCTCAGCGAGACGCCCGCCGCGCGCGGGTTTTCCATCCGCCATGACTGACGCAGCCGTAGCCGTCACTGCGGTCACGAAGACATTCCCCATTCCGTTCAAGCGGCAATCGATCGTCGCCGTTCGCGATCTCAACCTGCGGGTGGAGCCTGGCCAGGTCTATGGCCTGCTCGGACCGAACGGTTCGGGCAAGAGCACGACGTTAAAGATCATTCTCGGTCTGGTCACTCCCAGTCGGGGTAAAGCAGAAATCTTCGG
>JACCXA010000040.1 GCA_013697365.1 Chthoniobacterales bacterium | reverse complement strand
AGTTGAGGCGTGAGCCGGCGAGGGTGAGCGCTGCTTCATCCGAACCGACACGTTGACGAGCCCGGGGCGAGACCGCGGCAGCCCGTGGCGGTCCGTTTTTCGTGCCAGGTGTCTGTCGACCCGACGTTGTTTTGCTGTTTCTTCCGAGCCGCGGCGCGGTGGGATGACTTTTGCAACCCCGTTTGCCCCCGTCGAAGAATTATTTAGAAGGGAGAGCAGCTGTTCGGAATCGGCAACTTTGACCATTTTGCCAATGGGCCGCTGCCTGTCTGAATCATTTTCCGCAGATTCAGAACGGAATCGATTGGTCGCACGAGGTTGATCCGATGCCGGTTCCAACGCGTCCGTCGTTGTCCCTTCGGCTGCCGAGTTTCCGGCCAATGCGCCACGTCGAGCGGTGAAGCCGACGGGAGTTCTGGAAGAGTTTCGCCCCGGCCCCGCGCGCCGCGCGCTGCTGCTCGCTTCGTCCCCTTTTGTTTTGCCCCTTTTATCCTCGTCGTCTTTGCCTTTCCTTTTCTTGTCGTCATCCTCATCAGAGTCATCACCATCGTCGTCCGGGCGTGGGGTGGCGGAGGGGCGTGGCGTTGGGGTCGGTGATCCGCCGAGGGCAGGTGTGGCTGTAGGCTGAGGGGTGGCGGTAGCGACTGGACTGGCGGCGGGCTGCGCTGAAGCGGTCGCGCTCGGAGTTGCTGTGGGCTGTGGGGTGGCGGTCAGATTGGGGGTCGTCGCCGATGCGGGACTCGGAAGCGGCGCAGACGTCGGGGTTGCGTTTCCGGAGCTGCGAGGACCATTCGAGGCCCGTCTTGCCTCCGCGCCTTTGCTGCTGCTGTCGCTGTACGAATCGGACGGGACGCCCTCAAGAACGCCGTCGTTGCTGGCGTCCTCCTCGGAGGTTACGATGTTAGCGAAAGAGAGACCGTCGTCCTCCGCGCTCTCGGCCTGCGCTTCAATTTCTTTTTCAATGAGCCCGAGACTCGGCAGGGGTTTGCTTTCGCCGTCCATGGTGACCAGGGGCGAGGCCTTCATTACCTGCGCGAGGTTGAACGAAACCGGCGCGGGAATTTCCTTCGCATCCGGGGGCATGGTCACCATCTTGCCGGGCAAGAGCAGGACCGAGCGATCGATCGTCCCATTCACAGAAAGACGGAGGCTCCCCTCCAGGACGAGGACCTTGATCATTTTATTCGGGACGTTTTCGAGCAGAATCGTGGTCCCGGTAATGGCCGCGGTGACTGCTGCGGTGCGGATCTTTGCGCCGCCCAGTCCCTTGGGCACTTGCAGCAGCATCGTCCCCTGCTGCAGGGTGATGTCGCGAGTGCCTGGCTTGAAACTGAAATAACTTTCCGCCCCGATGCGAGTGAGCGTGTTGTCCTGAAAAAGCAATTCAGAGCGCGATTTCACCCCGGTTTTGACGCCCACTTCTTCCGTTACTACCTCGTTGAGTCTTGCCGGGTGCTCCGCGTCGGGTTGCACGACGGAGACTTCATTGATGATCTTATTGATCCTCGCCTCTGTGAGAGGACCGGCGTGCAGAGACGCCGCAGCGAAGGAAAAGAGGATGGAAAGCAGAGCAGGTATTCTCATAGCGGTAACGGTCTGAGACGGAGAAAAAGCACGAGATGTGCCGGAACCTATAATTCCTATAAAGTTCTAAGGCTGAACGGGGTGCCATTCGGAGCGAACCCCTCCCGGAAATTGGCGTTCCCGGCCGAAATACGGTAAAGATCGCGTCCCGCTGAACCCGTCCGCTTCGTTCGCTGCTTCCGCCTTCGCCCTATTGACCTGCGCGCAAGTCGCCGAGGCCGCAGTAAGAATGACGACCCTCGACCGTGAATCCTTCTTTTGGCACGGCCGTGCAGGCGACGACGGTTGCCGCCTTCGCCCGGGTGAAAGATGAGCCGTTCATTTCCAACCGCAAAGGGACAGTCGCCAGTTTAAAAATCGGGGCCGACCCGAACAGCGCAACCAGTCGATGGTTCACGTGACAGCTGCCTGAGGGGAGAATATACCGCGACTGTCGCGGGAAACGGCGGCACTACGGGCACCGCCCAGGTTGAAGTCTATCAGGTCAGTCGCGTGTAGAACGGGCGAGCGACGGCGATTTGTCTCCGGCCAATCCATGATCGAGGCGACAGGAGTGTTGCCGCTGCGGTTGCTATTTCTCTTCCGACTGCGCGCCCTGCACGATCTGCACAAAGCTGCGCGGGTCCAGACTGGCCCCTCCGACGAGTGCGCCATCGATGTCGGGTTGCGTCATAAGGTTGCGGGCATTATCTGGCTTGACGCTCCCGCCATATTGAATCCGCATCCGCGCGGCCGTCGCTTCATCGGCAATCTCCCCCAGCGTGCGGCGAATGAAGGCGTGTGCTTCCTGCGCCTCCTCGGTGCTCGCTGTTTTGCCGGTACCGATCGCCCAGACAGGTTCGTAGGCGATGACTGTGTCGCCCAGATCCTTCGCGCCTAGATCTGCGAGGCTGCCGCGCAATTGCGATCCAAGAACTTTTTCAACGTCGCCACGTTCCCGCTGCTCGAGCGTCTCCCCGATGCAAACAATTGGCCGGAGTAAGCCCTCATGTGCGGCGCGCGCTTTCCGATTCACGATCTCGTCGGTCTCGCCGAGAAGCTGACGCCGTTCGCTATGACCCAGCACCACATAGCGAACGAAAAGATCCCGCAGCATCGCGGCGCTGATCTCGCCCGTGAACGCGCCGCCCTTTTCCCAATACATATTCTGCGCGCCGAGCTTCACCTTCTCGGAGGCGCCAAGAGCTTCGCTCACTTTCGACAGGGCCGTAAAAGGAGGAATGATCACCACCTCGATCTCCGACGATTCGCCCAGCTCGCGCATAAACGTCTGCACAAACGCGGTCGATTCGGCCTGCGTCATATTCATCTTCCAATTCGCCGCGACGATTTTCTTGCGCATGTGTTTTCGG
>JACCXA010000038.1 GCA_013697365.1 Chthoniobacterales bacterium | reverse complement strand
CAGAGCGGCTTGCCAGCTCTACAGCTCGGTAACTTGAAGACCGATATGCAATTGATGCACCGCGCAAGAACAGCCGCGTCTGCGATTCTGGAGTGGGACCCGAAGCTGGAAGCGCCCGAGAATCAACGTTTCCGGAAGTTAGTTGTCGAAGAACGGGGACGTAGCTTTTCCAACGTTAGCTGATGAAAAATCTGATCAAATTTCTACTCTTTGTCGGCCTGCTCGCCGCCGGCATCTCCGCGCTTTACGACTACCGCTTGAAACATGGCGGACTCAATCTTCTGGCCCGGGCCACACCAGAGAAATACACCCTCGCTTCTTCCCCGAGCGTCGAGCCGAAGGCTGTCGCCACGCTGGACGCATTGAACCGGGAACGGCGGGCCCTGGTCGGCAGCGTCCTGCCTTCCGTCGTGAGCATCAAGACATCGAGGAAAGTTCCGATGCGCCGTCAATCCGGGATGGACCCATTTGAGTTTTTCTATCGAAATAATCGGCAGTTCCGGAATCCGAACGATCAGGCCAGAGTGCAGAATTCGCTTGGCTCAGGCGTGATCGTTTCAGCCGAGGGACACGTCATCACGAACAATCATGTCGTTGATCAAGTGGACGAGATCGAGGTGGCGATGAGCGATGGTCGAACGAAGCAGGCGCGCCTGGTCGGCGCCGATGCCACGGTCGATCTGGCGGTTTTGAAGATCGAAGATCCGGGAGTAAAGCCGTTGAAGTTTGGTGACTCGGATGCGGTCCAGGCGGGCGATTTTGTGCTCGCGATCGGAAACCCTTTTGGCTTCGAGGAGACGGTGACGGACGGGATCGTCAGCTCGAAGGGCCGGCCGAATCGCGTCGATGGCTTAGGCGATTTCCTCCAAACGAATGCGGCGATCAACCCCGGAAACAGCGGCGGACCGTTGATCAATTTGCAGGGCGAGATCGTCGGGATCAATACGGCGATCATCTCCCGCAGCGGCGGCTCACAAGGGATTGGCTTCGCGATTCCGTCAAATTCCGTGCGCAGCGCCCTGGAGAGCTTGCTGAAACAAGGTCGGATCATTCGCGGCTATCTCGGCATCCAGATGCGCACGTTGCAAAATGGGCAGACCGATCAGGAGACCGATGGGGTGGTGGTGGAAGATGTCATCCCCGGATCGCCCGCGGCTGAGGCCCAGATTCAGCGGGGTGACTTGATCCGGAAATTTGATGGGCGCGAGGTGAAGTCTTTGGGAGCGCTCCGGAGCCTGGTCTCGCAGGTAGAGTTGAACCGGAAGATCGAATTGGAAGTGGTGCGGAATGGAAAGCCGATGAAGGTGGAGACGGAGATTAAAGAGCAACCGATCGATTATCTTGCTTCCCGGACTGCGCCACGGCAGCCGCGCCAACCGCAGAACCCACAGATCCCACCACAGGCACCTCCTGGGCCGGACGAGGAAGATTTGCAGGATGAGGCTCCGTTGGCCGGCGTCAATGTGCAGGAGTTGACGCCCGATCTGGCGCGTTCCCTGAACGTTCCGGCGGGAGTCCGAGGCGTCGTGATCACGAGTGTGAATGATTCTTCGGGCG
Organism: Chthoniobacterales bacterium; assembly: GCA_013697365.1. GTDB lineage: Bacteria > Verrucomicrobiota > Verrucomicrobiia > Chthoniobacterales > UBA10450 > JACCTI01. The sequence goes on along the minus strand of JACCXA010000038.1, from coordinate 15,945 downwards.
AACTCCGAAAAGGCGACGTGATCGAAGAGGTGAATCAACAGCCGGTGACGTCGGTCGCAGAGTATCGCAAGGTCCTGGGCGCGCTTGATGCCAATGGAACGCATGTGCTTTCCGTTTGCCGCGGTCGGACGCGGTCGTTCGTGGTGCTGCGCGCTCGCTGAGAAAAGGCCACACTTGGTCGCCCGCGTCCGGCCCTGAGCTTCCGCGCGCATCCGCTGCGGTCCTAGAGTTCGCGAATGTCAAAAAAACACGGCAAGGGGCAGATGAGGAGTGCCGCCACTCGGGCGTGGTGACGCGCGCGAGCAGGCGCCGTCTTCCGAATCATTTGTGGGGATGAATAACCGCGACAGGGCGGTGGTCTATATTTCCGAACCACACGTGGAGCATTTATGAAAAAACTTTTATTGGCGGTTGCGGCCCTGGCGCTTGCCTTCGCAGCAGCGGAACGCGCGGAAGCGAGAGTCGATGTCTCGCTCGATTTCTTCTACGAGAACCTGAACGACGGCGGCAGTTGGATCGAGGTTGGCGATTACGGCTACTGCTGGCAGCCAGACGTGGCGGTCAGCAATCCACGCTGGCGCCCCTATGCTGATGGTTACTGGGCTTACACCGATGTCGGTTGGACCTGGGTTTCGTACGAGGACTTCGGCTGGGCGACTTATCACTATGGCCGCTGGGCGCGTTTGCGTGAACAGGGCTGGGTCTGGGTTCCTGGACGTGAGTGGGGCCCCGCCTGGGTTTCATGGCGCACGGGCGGTGATTATGTAGGTTGGGCGCCTCTGCCGCCTCGATATGATCGCGGCGGAGGCGCCGAGGTCATCTATGAAGGCCGCTCTCTGAGCAACACTATCGACATTGATCTCGATATAGGCCCCGCCTACTACAATTTTGTGGATGTCCGTTATATCGGTGAGCCCGTCCTGCGGGAGCGCATTTTCGAATCGGCGCAAAACATCACCTACATCAATCAGACGGTGAACGTAACCAACATCACCTACAATAACTCCGTCGTTTACAATCATGGTCCCGATTACAACCGGCTGAGCGCATACTCGACCCGTCCGATTCGCCGGATGACACTCGAGCGGCGGGCAAACGCAGATTATGCGATGGCCGCACAAGCAGGCGGATTTACGAAAGTGCAGGGGGATAGGCTGATTGTGGCGGCGCCGCCGATCGCTCAGCAGCCGGCCCAGCAGGCGCAGCTTGCACCACCGAAGAGGGTGAAAACCCGAATTGCGAAGCCCGATGTAGAGACAGGGTGGATGGGAATTTCTGATCCGAAGGCAAAGGCGGATTTGCAGAAGAAGTTCAAAAAGGAAAACCCAAAAGCCGTGCCGCCTCCTGATTTTCAACCAACCAATCCAGCGCTACTCACCGCCGCCCCGGAAGCGCCGCTCGGAAGTTCGCCGGTCCCCGGGGCAGTCTCCGCTGTCCCATCGCCGGGTGCATCCCAGCCCAGCTCCGCAGCCCTTAGTCAGGAAGATGCCCTTAAGGGAAAGGGACGCCAGAAGGACAAGCGTGATCAAAGTCAGCAGCAGCCCGCTCAACCGACAACTGCTCCCGTGGGTGGAGCCGTTACAATTCCAGATGCAACGGATATCCCGGGGGCGGAAGCAGTGCCGCCGAGCGCTTCTGGGGCACCTGGTGATCGTAGAAATGACGCGACGGGGAGGGGACGCCAGAGAAACAGCCGCGTTCCGAATGAGCAGCAGCGCGCTCAGCCCATACCTGCTCCTGCCAGCGAAGCCGCTCCGACGCCGGATGCAACCGTGATCCCAGGAGCCTTGCCTAACGAGAACAGTCGACAAAAGGGAAAAGACAAGCGGTCCAGCGGCAGTCAGCAGAGTCAGCCTCCGGGAGTGCCGCCGACCGGGGCGAGCGGCCCGGAAGCGGGCGCCTCGCCGGTTGCCCCCGCGGGGGATTGGAGAGGTCGTGGAAAGCGGGGGGATCGCCCGGCTCCGGAGATTGAGGCGGCAGCACCTACTGTGGGGGAAGCGGCGACGGGTGATACTTCCGGATCAAGATCAAGAGGTCGCGGTGGAAGGGGTGAACGACCTGATGTTGCAGCCCCGATTGACGCACCCGCGAGTGCAGCTGTGGAAGCGGCACCGCAGCCGCCCCCTCGGGGCCCTGAACGTCCAGTGCGTCAGGCACCTCCTCAGGAGAGGGCCCAGCCAAATGTGCCTCCCGGCGCTGCGCCGAAGGAGGGTGATGGCAAGCCGAACAAAGGCAAGAAGGACAAAAAGGGCGACGAAGAACCTGTGTCACCGGCCCCCAACTAAGCGGTGGGATTTCGGCACTGGGCGCCAGAGGGATCCGGAGCCGTTTGCATTGGGCATGAGCGCACTGGCCGCGCGCCTAGAGCAGCTCCGCAATCTGTACCGCGTTCAGCGCCGCGCCTTTGAGGAGTTGATCGCCGGAAACCCAGAAGGCCAGACCGTTCTGCATCGCGCAATCCAAACGGACACGGCCGACCTGGCAGTTGTCTTTGCCCGCCGCCTGCAGCGGCATCGGATAGATATTGCGGGCTGGCTCGTCGAGCAGGTCGAGCCCAGGCGCTTTAGCCAGGACGTCGCGCGCTTCCTCCACTGAGACCGGGCGCGCGAATTCCGCGCTAACCGCGACCGAATGGGCGCGATAGACCGGGACGCGCACGCAGGTGACCGAGGCAAGAAAGCCTGGCAGGTGCATGATGCGCCGGCCTTCGTGCTGCATTTTCATCTCTTCTTTCGTATAGCCGTCGGGGAGAAACGAGTCGACCTGCGGCAGGACATTGAAGGCGATCGGATGTGGGTAGACCTCTGCGATCGCCGGTGAATTGAGGTGCGCGGCTGCGACCTGCTGTTTCAACTCTGCGATCGCGCGCGCCCCAGTTCCAGAAACCGCCTGGTAGCTGGAAGCAAAAATCCTCCGCACGCCGAACGCGAGATGCAGCGGATAGAGCGCCATCAAGGTGACAGCAGTTGTGCAGTTCGGGTTCGCGATAATTCCGCGATGATCGGCCACATCAGCGCCATTGATCTCCGGCATAACGAGCGGGACTTCAGGATCCATCCGGAAGACGGAGGAATTATCGATCACAACCGCGCCTGCATCGCGCGCGAGCGGCACGAACTTTCGCGAGATGTCGCCGCCGGCACTGAAAAAAGCGATGTCCATCTCGCCGAAGGAATTCTCTCGGAGCTCTTCAACGCGGACGTCATCGCCTCGAAAGGTTATTTTCTTCCCGACGGAGCGGGCCGAGGCGAGCAGTCGAAGGTTAGCAACGGGAAACCCACGGCGCTCCAGCACAGCCAGGAGCTCAGCGCCGACTGCGCCCGTCGCGCCGACCACAGCGATTCGATAGCTTTTTCTCACGAGGGGCCGCATTCTACGCAGCTCTCCCGTGAAGAAAAGCCGTCAGACCAGTGTTCGGATCTCAATCGCAAGGCAGCGTCTGAGCGTAGAACGTGGACGCGCGACGCAGAGGAGTTTTCCAATCTCCACTTCGAAGTATGGACTTGGCTCCGCCGAAGGCAGCTTGAAGACGCCCATCGGCCGCTTCCGTATCGCAGAGAAGATCGGCGCCGGCAATCCCACAGACACCGCCTACAAGAGCCGTCAACCGGTGCGAGCTTCTACCAGGACATTGCAGGAAGACGACCTCGTCATGTCACGCATTCTCTGGCTGGATGGCTTGGAGCCAGCCAACGCCAACACCTTCGAGCGCTACATTTACATTCACGGCACGAACCACGAAGAGCAGATTGGCGAGCCTGCCAGCCATGGCTGCATCCGCATGCGAAACGCGGATGTGGCTGAGCTTTTCGATCTTGTGGAGGTTGATACGCCAGTGGTGATTGTCGCGCCGCGGCGGTCTCCGCGGGCGGATCGCGAGGCGAGAAAAGCGTTTGCGAAGAAGAGGTGACCTGCCTAAATGACGGCAGCAACTTGCTCGGAAAGGAGGGGAAATATTAAATGAAACTTTTTAAAGCGATCTTGATCGTAGCCATCGCGGCCAGTGCACTGAGCCTGGGGGCGTGTGCACAGAAGAAGGAGACGATGTCCACCAGCACAGGCTCCACCAGCAGCACCTACTCCAAGTAAGTCTGTAGTTGTCCTCACCGGATGCCTTTTAACTAAGGGCCAGGCCGTTCTCCGGCCTGGCCTTTTTCTTCCGGCAACCGCAGCTCTCGGCTTGTTGGATGAACATAGCGGCTGCCATTCTGGTCGACCTTCCCTTTCGCGCAGTTGTCACTAAAGTCGGGCGATGGAGTTAACCGGGCAGCCGTTGTCGCTCGCGGCCATCGCCAATGTCGCCATCGCCCGAGCTGGAGTGACGATCAGTCCGCTGACGCACGCGCGGATCAATGCGTCTCGTCAGGTCATCGAAGACATCATCCGCGGAGACGAGGTCGTTTACGGTGTGAATACCGGCTTCGGAAAGCTGGCCGATATCCACATCCCGCGCTCTGATCTCCGGCGGCTGCAGCTCAATCTCGTCCGCAGCCATGCGTGCGGCATCGGTGCGCCGCTCTCCGAACCGGAAGTGCGGGCCATGATGTTGTTGCGAGCCAATGTCCTCACGCTGGGCTTCAGCGGCATACGTTTGCAGGTGATTGAGCTTCTCGTAGCGATGCTGAATCGGGGCGTGCATCCCATGATCCCAGAGAAGGGCTCGGTTGGCGCGAGTGGTGACTTGGCGCCCCTCGCGCATCTCTCGCTCGCTTTGGTCGGTGAAGGCGAAGCATTTTACGAGGGCGAACGAATGGAGAGCGCCACCGCACTCCGGCGCGCCGACCTGGCGCCCGTCACGCTCGAGGCAAAGGAAGGGCTGGCGCTGCTTAACGGCACGCAGGCGATGCACGCCGTCGGCGGCCTGGCGTTGCTTCGCGCGAAGCGCTTGTCGCGCGTCGCGGATGTGTCCGGAGCGATGGCACTCGAAGCGCTTAAAGGCACGCCGACAGCCTTCGATCCACGAATCCAAAACGCGCGGCCTCATCCGGGTCAAAAGGCCGCGGCAGAGCACCTTTGTGAGCTCCTGCGAGAGAGCGAAATCCGTGATTCCCACAAGTTTGGCGACCCGCGCGTGCAGGATGCGTATAGCCTGCGCTGCATGCCTCAGGTGCATGGTGCGGTGCGCGACGCACTCGCGCACTGCGAGGAGGTCCTGGCCATAGAATCAGGCTCCGCCACGGATAATCCGCTCGTCTTCACGGACAACCGGGATGTGCTTTCCGGCGGAAATTTACATGGAGCCCCGGTCGCGCTTGCTCTCGATTACGCCGCCATTGCTTTAACCGATTTGATGAGCATGAGCGAACGCCGTATCGATCGATTGATTAATCCCGATACGAGCGAAGGGCTCCCCGCTTTTCTGGCCCGGCAGGCAGGGATGCAATCCGGTTTCATGATTCCGCACGTCGCAGCGGTGGCGCTGCTCAACGAAGCAAAGATCCTCGCGCATCCCGCGAGCATCGATAATCTGCCGACCTCCGGCGGAAAAGAAGACCATGTCTCGATGGGGATGACGGCGGCCTTGAAGCTGCGCGCGATTGCCGAGAACGCGGAGAACCTCCTGGCGATCGAGTTGCTCGCCGGCGGCGCCGCGCTCGAATATCGGCGTCCACTAAAAGCGGGCCGCGGGGTGGAACGCGCCTATGAGAAGCTGCGTGCGCTGGTTCCTCCGCTAACGGATGATCGCGCCATGTATCAGGACATAGCGCAAGTCGCGGCCGCCATTCGCGATGGCCAGTTCGACAGCGGAATGGAGGAGCTATGACCGGCTCCCGTGTGGTCCGCGCGCCGCGCGGCGGCGGGATGAGCTGCAAAGGCTGGCATCAGGAAGCGGCTCTGCGGATGTTAATGAACAACCTCGATCCCGCGGTCGCGGAGGATCCTGACAATCTGATCGTCTATGGCGGGACGGGGCGCGCGGCACGGAGCTGGGAAGCATTCGACGCGATCGTGCGATCGCTGCGCGAACTGGAGAACGACGAGACGCTCCTCGTCCAATCCGGAAAACCGGTCGGTGTTTTTCGAACCCATGACGAGGCGCCGCGCGTCTTGATCGCGAATTCGAACCTGGTGGGTCAGTGGTCAAACTTCACTGAGTTCAATCGGCTCGAACGGCTTGGTCTGACCATGTATGGCCAGATGACCGCCGGCTCGTGGATTTACATCGGCAGCCAGGGAATTGTGCAGGGCACCTTCGAGACATTCAGTGCCGCGGCGGTGAAACACTTCAACAGCTCGTTAGACGGAAAGTTCGTCGTCTCGGGCGGCATGGGGGGTATGGGTGGGGCGCAACCACTCGCGGCCACCATGAATGGCGCGCACTTCCTTGGAATCGATGTGGACGCGAGCCGGATCGAGAAGCGGCTGAAGAGTGGCTACTGCGATAAACTGGCGACATCGCTCGACGAGGCGATGGCAATGATCGAAGCCGCCCGGGCGCGCGGAGAGGCTGTGTCGGTTGGTCTGGTGGGAAATTGTGCTGAAGTGCTGCCTGAGATGGCCCGTCGCGGCATCGTTCCCGATGTCCTCACGGACCAGACGAGCGCGCACGACGCGCTCAACGGGTACGTGCCGCATGGCCTGGCGCTAGCGGAGGCGCTGGCACTCCGCGCGGAAAACCCGGACGAGTATGTCGAACGTGCGATGCAATCAATGGCGGTGCATGTGGAGGCGATGCTCGCCCTACAGAAACAAGGTGCGATCACCTTTGATTATGGGAACAACATTCGGACACAGGCCGCGAAAGCAGGGGTGGCAGATGCGTTCGATATCCCGGGGTTTGTTCCTGAATATATCCGGCCGCTTTTTTGCGAAGGCAGAGGCCCATTCCGCTGGGTGGCTCTGAGCGGCGATGCGGCGGACATCGCGCGCACGGATCGACTCGCGCTCGAGATGTTTTCCCAGAACACGACCCTTGCCCGCTGGATGAGACTGGCGCAGGAGCGCATTCAATTTCAGGGTCTGCCCGCTCGAATCTGTTGGCTTGGCTTCGGCGAACGAGCCGAGTTCGGGTTGGCCATGAACGACCTCGTGAAGAAGGGCGAGTTGAATGGACCGATAGTTATCGGACGCGATCACCTCGATACCGGATCAGTGGCGTCGCCCTATCGGGAGACAGAAGCGATGTTGGATGGCAGCGATGCGATCGCGGATTGGGCGTTGCTGAACGCGCTCGTCAATACCGCTTCCGGCGCTTCGTGGGTTTCGATTCACAATGGCGGCGGCGTGGGAATCGGATACTCGCAGCATGCCGGGATGGTAGTCGTCGCGGACGGCAGCGAGAACTCACGGGGACGTCTGGAACGTGTCCTCACGAGTGATCCCGGAATGGGAGTGCTGCGGCACGCGGATGCTGGATACTCCCGGGCGATCAAGTTCGCGGGGGCCAACGAGGTCAAGATCCCGATGGAGCCACGCGCGCGGGACTGACCGGAAGAACTATGCAAAAGATCATCGAATGCGTGCCGAACTTCTCGGAGGGCCGTAACTTGGATGTGATTCGTCAGATCACGGAGGCGATTGAATCAGTGGCAGGGATCGCACTCCTGAACGTGGATCCCGGTGCGAGCACGAACCGGACGGTGGTGACTTTTGCGGGTCATCCCAATGCTGCGGTGGAAGCGGCCTTCCTGGGAATTCAGAAGGCGGCGGAGTTGATCGACATGCGCAAACAGAAGGGAGCCCATCCGCGCATGGGCGCGACAGACGTCTGCCCGTTTATTCCGGTGAGTGACGTGAGCTGGGAAGAAGCGATCGCGTGCGCAAACCAGTTGGGAAAGCGCGTCGGCGACGAGCTGAAGATTCCCGTTTATCTCTACGAGCGAGCCGCGAAAGACCCTGCCCGCTCGAATCTCGCGGTTATCCGAGCTGGAGAATACGAAGGCTTTTTTGAAAAGATGAAAGAGGCGGCGTGGGCGCCCGATTTCGGGCCGGTTCGCTTCAGTGAAAAATCAGGCGCAACGGTCATTGGCGCGCGCGAATTTCTCGTCGCCTATAACGTAAACCTGAATACCAAAGCTGTGCGCAGGGCGAATTCAGTCGCGTTCGACGTGCGAGAGAATGGCCGGGTCAAGACGGAGGATGGAACGCCTTCCGGGAAACCGGTCCTCGATGCGAAAGGAGAACCGGTGCGTGTTCCGGGCGCACTGAAGCATGTCAAAGCGATCGGCTGGTATGTTGAAGAGTATGGGATGGCGCAGGTCTCGATGAATCTGACCAACCTCGACGAAACGCCTTTGCACGTCGCGTTTGATGCCTGCGACGAAGCCGCCAGCAAACGGGGCCTGCGCGTCACGGGCTCAGAAGTAGTGGGGATGCTGCCGAAAAAATGTCTGGTCGAGGCGGGGAAATATTTTCTCCGGAAACAGAAATGGTCGGAAGGCGCGGCGGAAGAAGAGCTCATTGCTACCGCCGTCCGCTCGATGGGATTGAATGAGCTGAAACCGTTCGAGCCAAAGGAAAAGATTATCGAATGGAAGATGGAAGCGGCCGCCAAAAAATCGCTGGTGCAGATGAATCTGCGACAATTCTGCAACGAGACCTTGAGCGAGTCCCCGGCGCCGGGGGGTGGCTCCGTCGCCGCCCTAATGGGCTCGCTAGGAGTTTCGCTCGCCGGCATGGTTGCCAATCTTTCGGCCGGAAAGCGTGGCTGGGACGACAAGGTCGGCTACTTCAGTGGATGGGCGGTCCAGGCGCAGCAATTGAAAGATGAACTACTCTTCCTGGTGGATGAGGACACGGCGGCCTTCAACAAGGTGATGGACGCATTCGCTCTGCCCAAGGATTCTGTCGAAGAAAAGGCCGCACGCTCGGCGGCCATTCAGACCGCCAACAAATATGCGGCTGAGATTCCGCTGCGAGTCATGGAGACAGCTGCGAAATCCTACCAAATTCTCAGGACAATGGCGGACGAGGGTAATCCGGCTTCAATTTCAGACGTTGGAGTCGGCTTGCTCGCAACGCGCGCTTGTATCGAGGGAGCGGCGATGAACGTGCGGATTAACCTGGGGAGCTTGAAGGACGAAAAAGTGAAGTCAGTCTTTCGGGAAAAGCTTCAGAGATTCAGCGCCGAGTCCGACTCGGAATTCCGCCTGATCGATCAAGTCGTCCAACGCAAGTTGGATTGAAGGCGAACGAGGGCGCGCGCTTGACCTGGGAAGATCCAAACTGGCCGCGCGCCTCTCGCTGGCTTTCCGCCGAGCCGCCGCAGCACACAAACAGTGCTGTTTCGCTCGCCGTGCTCGGTATCCCGATGAACAGCTCCAGCACGCCGGCGCGCTTCGATCTCGCGCCGCAGGCGATCCGCAGCGCTCTGGCCCGTTATAGTTTGTTCGATGAAGACGCTGCCATCGATGTCGGCAGGCTGGTCGTGAGGGAGTTCGGGGACGTCACGCTCTCGGGCGCATACTCCGAGACGAATTTCTCCCGGACAGTAGGCGCGATCGAACGGGCACGCGCGGATGCGGACTGTCTCATTCTGCTCGGCGGCGATAATGGCATTACGCGGGCGGGAGTCTGTGCCCTGGGGGTGCCACTGGAACGGTGCGGAATTCTGACCTTCGATGCGCACCACGATCTGCGAGATTTAGACCATGGCCTAACGAACGGTAATCCGATCCGGGCGCTCCTTCAGGATGGAGTCCCCGGTCCGCAAGTTGTGCAGATCGGGATCCAGCCGTTCGCCAATTCCTTTGCCTACGCGCGAGTGGCGCACGATGCGGGCATCTCGGTCGCGACCGCGGATGATGTTTACGAGGAGGGCATTCAGAAATTGGTCACGCGTGCGCTCGCCTATCTAAGTGAAAAAACGGATGCCATCTACGTGGACCTGGATGTGGATGTGCTTGATCGCGCCTTTGCGCCCGCCTGCCCCGGCTCCCGGCCCGGCGGATTGCAGCCGTGGATGGTGCGCCAAGCCGCGCGTCTCTGCGGGCAGCACGAGCGGGTGCGGATGATGGACATCGTGGAAGTCGACCCAACGAAGGATGTAGCCGACACCACCTGCCTGGCGGCCGCTTCGTTTTTTCTCGCCTTTGCTTCGGGGATGCTCAAGCGCGCCGTAAAATGAAGAACCTCGCGGTCCTCCATGCCGCGCAACTGGTTACGCTGGCGGGTCCAGCACGGCCCCGGATCGGCCCTGAGATGAACGAGCTTGGGATTCTTTTGCACGGTGGGTTGCTGGTGCGCGACGGAGTGATTGTTGCCACGGGGGCATCAGACGACATCGAACGGACCGCACCGCGCGATGCGGAGTTTGTCGACGCGGGAGAACGGGTGGTTCTGCCCGGTTTCGTGGATGCTCATACCCACCCGGTCTTCGCGGGCGATCGGGTGGAAGAGTTCGAGCAGCGCGCGCGTGGCGCAACCTACGAGGAGATAGCGGCGAGCGGCGGCGGAATTCGTTCCACGGTCCGCAAGACCCGCGCAGCCTCGGAGGACGAGCTTCGCCAGCGCGCGCTTAAGCACGCCCGGTGGTTCCTGCAATGTGGGACGACGACTGTGGAGGCGAAATCCGGTTACGGCCTTTCGGTCGAAGATGAGTTGAAGATGTTGCGCGTCGTGCGTGACCTCAACGCACTAACTCCTCTCGAACTCGTCCCTACATTTCTCGGGGCGCACGCTGTCCCGGAGGAGCATGCGGGCAGCCCCGCGCGCTATGTCGATCTGGTGATCAACGAAATGCTTCCGCAAGTTGCCGCGAAAAATCTGGCCGAGAATTGCGATATTTTTTGCGAGCAGGGTTACTTCAATATCGAAATGTCGAGAAGCATTCTGAATGCTGCGAAAGCGCGTGGACTCGACTTGCGGTTGCACGCCGATCAGCTCACGAATTCCGGCGCGGCTATCCTGGCCGCAGAGCTCTCGGCCCGCACAGCCGATCATCTGGAGCTGACGGAGGACGATGGGATCGCGGCCATGCAGCGCGCGAAGGTGCAGCCGGTCCTCCTGCCGGGGTCGGTTTACGCGCTCGGCAAGACCCGTTATCCCCGCGCCCGCGGGATGATCGGGGCAGGACTGGCTGTCGTTTTGGCGACTGACTTCAATCCCGGTTCTTCTCCGACACCGTCGATTCCCATGGTTCTCTCGCTCGCAGCGACGCAAATGAAGATGACTCCTGCGGAAGGTGTAACGGCCGCGACGATTAACGCGGCTTACAGTCTTCGCCGGGGCCGGAAGTTAGGATCTCTCGAGGCGGGCAAGTGCGCCAATTTCGCGATCTTCGACTGTGAGGATTATCGGGAGATTGCCTGCTATTTTGGTATTCCACAGACGCACTCCGTGTATGTGCGCGGTGAGCGTGTCTTTCCGGCCTAGGCAACGCTCCGCATCGGTAGGAATGCCCAGGTGGCGGTTTGCAGGGGCTCAGTTTGCGCATCATGCGGCGCGCCCTTACCGTCGCACGCGCATGAAAATCGAAGTCGAAACGCAGCCGCACAGTGTCGCGACACTTCGGATTGAGCTGCCGCCGGAAGAGGTGCGAAAAGAGTGGGATGCGATCGCCAGCAACTACGCTCGCTACGCGCGCATCCCCGGCTATCGCGCTGGCAAGGCACCCAAGCCGGTCATCGAAAAGAAGTTCCGGAAAGAGATTCAGGAAGAGCTGACGAAGAAGCTGGTCTCAAAGAGCTACCACGAAGCAATCGCCGAAAAGCAGTTGCGCGTTGTCTCGTTGACGAACCTCGAGGAGGTCGAGTTTGGCGACGATCGCTCCATGCGCTTTCGGGCCACCGTGGTGACCGCGCCGGAATTTGAGTTGCCAGACTACAAGAGCATCCCGGTGCAACTGCCTCCTGCCGATGTGAGCGAAGAGGACGTCCAAGCTGCGATGGAACGGGTGCGGGACCAGGCGGCGGACTTCGCGGATGTCACTGATCGCGCGCTCGCGACGGAGGATTTTGCCGTGCTGGATTTTGACGGTGCAATCGATGGGGTGGCCATTAGCGAGATCGTGCCGGAGGCCAGTAAGAATTTGCACGGAGGCAAGAAGTTCTGGCTGCAGGTCGCGCCCGGTAATTTTCTCCCGCAATTCGCCGAACAGATTATGGGAATGAACGCGGGCGAAACGCGAAGCGTGCAGGTTCAGTTTCCGGCAGACTTTCCCGTGCCGGAACTTGCCGGCGCACGAGCCGACTACGCGGTGACGTTGAACGAGATCAAACGGAAGGTGCTGCCTGAGCTCGATGATGCGTTCGCGGCCACGCTCATGCCGGAAAAGACGCTGGCTGATTTGCGACATACACTGGAGCACAACCTCGAACACGAGAAGGAACTGGAGATCGAGCGTGCGAAAGAATCCGAGGTCATCCGGTTTCTCCATGAGCGGATCAGTTTCGATCTGCCGCCCGTGTTGTTGAAGAACGAAACTCGCCGCGCGCTGAATGAGCTGGTGCATCGCAATCGGGAGCGCGGGGTACCGGACGAAATGCTCAAAGGTAAGGAGAAAGAGTTGATCGAGGGTGCGGGATCGCTGGCGGCGCATCGCCTGAAAACGAATTTCATTCTTCATCGAATCGCGGAGCAGGAGAAGCTTCAGGTCACGCGGGAAGAGATCGATGAACGTATCCGCGCGCAGGCCGCGCAGTTGAATGTGCCGGTTGAGAAAATGCGGAAAGAGATCGAGGAACACGACCGCCTGGATGGCCTCGCGGAGGAGGTTCTCCTCGGCAAGACGATTGATTTCCTGAAGTCGAATGTTAGCGTGCAAACGCCTTTGGAAGCTCCGTCCGCGGGGGTTTCCGCCAGCTGGAAACCATGACTTTAACACACATAAACCGCTCCCAATCCGTCCTCATCCCGATGGTCGTGGAACAGACCGGACGAGGGGAACGCAGTTACGACATTTACTCGCGACTCCTGAAGGATCGCATCGTTTTTCTAGGCACTCCGATCGACGATCACATCGCGAATCTCATCATCGCGCAGCTGCTCTTTCTGCAAATGGAAGACGGCAAAAAAGACATCAGCGTTTACATCAACTCGCCGGGCGGTTCGGTCACGGCGGGTCTCGCGATCTACGACACGATGCAATTTTTGACGTGCGACGTGACGACCTACTGCCTCGGCATGGCGGCGAGCATGGGCGCAGTGCTCCTCGCTGCCGGGACGAAGGGTAAGCGGTTCGCGTTACCAAACTCCGATATCATGATTCATCAGGTCTCGGGCGGCGCGCAGGGGCAGGCCAGTGACGTGGAGCGGACGGTGGAATACATGTTCAAGCTGAAGAAGCGCTTGATCAGAATCCTCGCTTCGCACACCGGGCAGCCGGAAGAGAAGGTGCGGCTCGATTCGGACCGCGATTATTTTCTATCAGCCAGTGAGGCGAAAGACTACGGTTTGGTGGACGAAGTGATCAAGTCACGCAAGGAAGCTAAATTGATCGACGGCGTGGTGCCGAAGGAGTCAACCGCCATCGCGGAGGCCGCCTTGCCGCACAAAGTCGAGGAATAGGAACTGCTCTGAAAGCCCGGTAATTCATGGCCCGCGCTTCCAACCTCACGATGTGCTCCTTCTGTGGCAAAAGCCACGCCGAGGTGCGCAAACTTATCGCCGGTCCCGGAGTCTACATCTGCGACAGCTGCATCAACGTTTGCAAATGCATTCTCGACAAGGAGCTGAACGAAGACGCCCGGCGTCAATCGTCCAACATCCGGGTTCCCAAGCCAGTGGAGATCCGACGCTCGCTCGATCAATACGTGATTGGGCAGGAGGTCGCGAAGAAGACGCTCTCGGTCGCGGTCCATAATCATTTCAAGCGCGTGCTGCAAAGCGCGCCGCCCGCCGATTCGTCGGCCGCGTTTCAACCTGATCCGTTCGCCGATGTTGAGATTGAGAAGAGCAACATCCTGCTGATCGGGCCGACTGGTTCTGGAAAGACGCTGCTGGCGAAAACGCTGGCCAAGATTCTCGACGTGCCTTTTTGCATCGCGGATGCGACGACGCTGACCGAAGCCGGTTACGTTGGCGAAGATGTCGAAAACATCATTTTGCGCCTGTTGCAAAACGCCGATTACGATGTGAAGCGCGCGGAGATCGGAATCGTCTACATCGACGAGATCGACAAGATCGGACGCAAGACGGACAACGTCAGCATCACCCGTGACGTTTCCGGTGAAGGAGTGCAGCAGGCGCTCCTGAAGATTCTCGAAGGCAGCACGTGCAATGTTCCGCCGCAAGGGGGGCGGAAGCATCCGCATCAGGAATACATCCAGGTCAACACCGAGAAAATTCTCTTTATCTGCGGAGGCGCCTTCGTCGGTCTGGAGAAAATTGTGCAGAAGAGAATCGGCAAACGCACCATGGGCTTCAACAGCCCGAGCCTCGAAGTCGAGGAAGCACTCGCCAAACAGGCGGTTCGGCATACGGAGCCGGAAGATTTGCTCAGCTTCGGAATGATCCCGGAATTTATCGGTCGTCTTCCGGTCGTCACTGCGCTCGATGCGCTGACGGAAGACGAGATGGTGATGATCCTGACCGAGACGAAGAACGCGATGATCAAACAGTACACCAAGCTGTTCTCAATGGAGGGGGTCCGGCTAAGTGTGACGAAGGACGCATTACGCGCCCTGGCCGCGCAGGCGGTCACAAAAGGAACCGGCGCGCGGGCGCTTCGTTCGATGCTCGAGCGGATCATGCTCGACATTATGTATGACGTCCCGAGCCGCGAAGACATCGCCGAGGTTACAATCAATCGCGCGGTGGTCGAAGGGAAGAAACTCCCGCTGATTCGCAAGAAACAGGACAAAGACGCGGCGTAAGGCTGTGATTTGTTAAGAACGCAGGTCGTTGCATCGGCGAATTGCTCCGGTCAACGTAGTGAGGGTGTGACATCTGCGGTGCGAGTTCACGTCATCAACACCGGCACCGAGCTCCTGCTCGGCAGCGTCCTGAACACACATCTCACCTTCATCGCTCGAGAATTGTTCCCCGTCGGCTTGCGTGTGGTACGCCAGATAACGGTCCCAGATGGTGCCGCCATCCAGGAAACTCTCGCGGCCGCATTCGAAGAAGCGGATATTATCTTCGTCACCGGCGGCCTTGGTCCAACGACAGATGACATCACGCGGGAAGCTGCCGCGGAATTGCTCGATTTGGAGTTGCGGGAAGATGCCGCCGTCGCCGAAGCGATTACAAACAGATTGAAAACGCGGGGCTTCCCCATGAGTGACCGAATCCTGCGACAAGCGCAGGTGCCAGAGGGTGCTCGCGTTCTTCCAAATGCGAATGGAACTGCACCTGGGCTTTATCTAGCGGGTGGATCTGATGGCCGAAAGCCTCTGCCACACCTTTTCCTTCTGCCGGGACCGCCTAGCGAGCTGCAACCGATGTTCCGAGAATCCGTCTTGCCGATCCTGAAGACGCTCGGGCCAAAAACGCGACCCTTGGATTTCCGCACATTTCGGCTGGCCTGTGTTGGAGAGTCAGTCGTGGAAGCGGCTGTCGGAGCACAGCTTCTCGCCCTCGGGACGGTGGAGCTCGGCTATTGCGCCCGCGCGGGCGAAGTGGATGTGCGAATTATTGGACCTGCCGGTGAACTCGATGAGGCCGAGGGCATCCTGCGTGGTGCTTTTCCAAAACAGATCTTCACCTCGACAGATGCAAGCCTGGAGCAGGTGGTGGTAAGGCTGCTGGCGGAAAAAAAGGAAACGCTGGCGGTCGCGGAGTCGTGCACCGGAGGCTTTCTCGCGCACCGCCTAACGAATGTTCCGGGCGCTTCCGCCAATTTCCTGGCGGGCTACGTGACATACTCGAATGAGGCCAAAGCGTCAGCCCTCGGCGTAGATCCAGCTCTGATCGCCGAGCATGGAGCAGTGAGCAGAGCGGTTGTCCGAGCTATGGCGGAAGGAGCGCGAAAACATTCCGGAGCGGTCCACGCGCTCGCCACGACAGGCGTTGCCGGTCCCGGCGGAGGGTCCGCGGAAAAACCGGCGGGCACGGTCTACATTGCGC
>JACCXA010000265.1 GCA_013697365.1 Chthoniobacterales bacterium | reverse complement strand
CCGCTAAGCTTCGAGGCGCGTTCCAGATCTAGGAGCTGGAGGCGCTCTCCGAGCGCGACGTGATCCAGCACCGCCCCCGGAATCCGAGGTTTCTCACCCCAGCTTCGGAGGACCGGATTGTCCGCCGCATCTTTGCCAAGCGGGGCAGCCGCGTGCGGCAAATTCGGCACCTGCAGCAAAAGGCGTTTCTGTTCTTCCTCCCCCGCCGCCGCTTGTTCGTTCATCAGCGCGATCCGATCGCCGATGCCGCGCACTCCCGTCTCGAGGTCATCGGAGGATTCGCCTCGGCTGCGCTTGCCGCCAATCTCTTTGCTCAGGCGTTTGCGCTCAGCGTTGAGCTGCTGGAGCGAGGTCTCGGCTTTACGCCGCTCTGTATCCACCTGCAGGATTTCGTCGACTCGGTCCGCATCATCCCCGCCACGCGTTTGCAGCCGGGTCTTCACGAAGTCCGGCTGTTCCCGGATGAGACGAATGTCGAGCATGCACCGGAGTATCAGTCGATGGCGGTGGCTGCAACCATCTACCAAGGTAAAGGCGCAGGCATTCGGCGATTGTGAAACTGCGTGACTTTGGGCCCGCGCATCACATATTTCCGCGTGGAACAGCTCAACCTTCTTGGGGTTGCACTCGGCCTTGCCGCCCTGGCAGGCATCAATCTTTACCTGACCGTTTTCGTGACTGGTTTGGCAGTGAACCAGCACTGGATCGCCCTCGCTCCGCAGTATCAATCCCTCGAAGTGCTGGGACATCCCTGGATCATTGGCGTGGCGGGTGTTTTGTATTTCCTGGAGTTTTTTGCCGATAAAATTCCATGGGTCGATTCAGCCTGGGACGCCGTGCATACGATCATTCGGCCGATCGGCGGTGCTTTGCTCGGCATCCAGGTGCTGGGGCATTCCAGTCCCACGTTCGACGTGATTGTGCTGCTGCTGGCGGGCGGAACAAGTCTCGTCGCACATACCGCTAAGGCGTCGACTCGCCTCGTGGCCAATACTTCGCCCGAACCGTTCTCGAACATCGGCCTGAGTTTGGTGGAGGACGCGGCCGTTTTCGGCGGGCTGGCGCTCATCCATTACAACCCCGTCGCGGCCTTGTGCGTTTTTGGAGCTGCGCTGCTCGCTTTGCTCTATTTCGCTCCCAAGATTTTGCGCGCGATGAAGGCGAAAATCTGGCTTGTCTTCAAGAAACTGAATGGTCCCGCGGATGCCGGGTTACCTGGCACACTCCCCATCGCCTTGCCGTCGAATCTTCAGGATGTCTTCAGCCAACAGAACGTTCTCAGCGAGACAATCGCGTGGGCCGTTCCCTGCCTCAGCGGCAAAGGGCGCAGAGTTCCGGCCAATTTTTTCGGCGCGCTGGTCGCGACAAATGAAGAGCCGCGCCGGGTAGTTTTTGTAGCACGAAAGGGCGGGCGAGGAATCGCGAAGACGATCGAACTGGAAAATTGTCTGGTGGCGCGAGAACCGAAGTTTCTTTCCGAGAATCTTGTCATTTTCCCGGAGGCCGGCAAAGGACCGAAGTACCTTTTTGTCTTCCCTCGTTCCAGTGGCGCCATGGTGGAGGAAGCGGTGGAATACCTGCGCGTGCGGCTGGCCGTCCCGCCGCCGTCCGCCGCCGCGCTTCCGCTCCCGGAATCCGAGCAGGATGCGGAGCCGGTTCTGCAGGGATAACGAACTTAGGCGCGTGCAGGTAGCCCTTGCCTCAGCGGAGCGTTACGGAACGCTGCGCGAGACGGGTCGAGTCAGGGAACGCAGTCTTTTCGTCGCAGCGCGCGCGCCCAGCGAACTCGAACTGCAGGCTCGCTGGTTTGCCGGGGACTTTGGGAGCCGTTTCCAAACAATTGATGGGAAGCAGGTGGAGATTGTGCAGTTTGGGACATGGAATCGGGAAGCGGGGCCCGACTTTCTTGATGTCGCGATTCGCGTCGATGGCGACAAGGTCGTTCGCGGTAGCGTGGAGATTGATCTCGTCGATCGCAGTTGGGAAACGCATGGCCATGCGATTAACCCCGCCTTCGAGACCACCATTCTTCACGTCTTCGTCGAAAGCGGCGACCAGGTCTTTTTCACGCGTACAAATTTGCACCACAACGTGCTTCAAGTGCGCGTGGATCCCACGAAGTTGCCCGACGTCTTCTCGACCAATGTTCCGCTGGCTCGTCCCGGACGCTGTCAGGCTCCGCTGCACGGACTGCCGGGAGAACGCGTCTTGGGCGTCATTACGGCGGCTTCTCGCTTTCGTTTGCAACGGAAGGCGGCGCGGCTGCGCACCCTGGTGGAGAATCACGGCGAGGACGAAGCCCTCTTCCAGGAGATCGCTGCGGCGCTCGGCTACAAGGGCAACAAGTTGCCATTCACGCTTCTCGCGCAACGGCTTCCGCTCTGTGTCCTCCGTGCAAATCCAGACGAGGTCGAAGCACTTCTATTTGGCGTCGCCGGTTTCCTGGCTGCGCCGGATCTTTCGGTCTTTGCAGCCGGAACACGCGCTTACGTTCGTGGCTTGTGGGATCAATGGTGGCCGAACCGTGACGGGCTGCAGCGCCTTGTTTTGCCTGCGGCGCTCTGGCAGTTAAGCGGATCTCGGCCCCTCAATCATCCGCAACGTCGGCTTGCCGCCTTGGCCCTCATTGCGCGGGAATGGTCGAAATTCAGGGGAGCGATGAACGGCAGCGATCCTGTGAAGGCGACGGTGAATTTTCTGCTCGAACAGCGTCATCCTTATTGGAATTACCACTACACGCTCACTTCAGACCCCGCCCCAAAAGAGATGGCACTCGTGGGAGAATCCCGGAGCGCCGAAATCCTTGCCAACGTCGCATTTCCGTTCCTTCTCGCCAGGGGCCGCGATTGTTTCGACGAATATGAGAGGCTCCCGGCGCAGCTGACTAACCGGCGCCTGGAAACGGCGGTAACTCGACTCTTCGGCGATGATCCGCGTCGCCGCAGTTTTGTGACGACCGTGGCTCGCCAACAGGGCTTGCTGCAAATTTACGAAGACTTCTGTTTGAAAGACAATTCCGATTGCCTGCATTGCCCATTCCCGGAGCAAATGCAGAAGTGGACCTGACCGGCGGCGAGAGGAGAAGATGCTGCATCCGAGCTTTATGCCTGTTAAGGCTGCATTCGACATGTTCGCCACTTATCCGAAGCCATCCCCCACCGCGCCCTTAAGTTTTAAACAGGGCGCGTTCACTCTCATCGAACTGTTCGTCGTGATGTCAGTCATCATTGTGCTGCTGGGCATGGCGTTTCCTGCATTTCAAGCCGTTCAGAATTCCGCGAGAAAGACGCAGGCGAAGAACGATCTGGTGCAGATTGTGACGGCTGTGAATGCGTTTTATACGGAGTATGGGAAGTATCCGCTCGTAACTGCCGACACGATCTACGGTCCAACCGGAACTGCGAACAACCTGTTGTTCGACGTCCTGAGAGGATTAAATGCAACGGAGAATCCGCGGCAGATTGTTTTTATTTCGCCGCCCGAAGTGAAAAATTCCACGAATCCGCGGTCTGGCGTTGTCACGACAATCGGTGCGGCGACCCTGGGTCAATTGTTTGACCCGTGGGGGAACGCTTATAACGTTACGAT